>CABQXG010000019.1 GCA_902468045.1 uncultured Collinsella sp. | reverse complement strand
TCCCCCGTTTCTGTTGCGGTTAGTCTAGGTCAATAAATTTGGTGCTTATGATCTTGCCGTCTTTTACGAGCATTCTGGCCATGGTGGGGCCTCGGGTGCCTCTGGGGTAGCTGGCGCTGCCCGGGTTGAGGACTAAGCAACGGCCCACTTGGGCTTCTTTGGTTACGTGGGTGTGGCCGTTGATGGCTACGTCTACGGATCCCACCGGAAGGTCTTCGCGGTAGTGGGCTACGGCGAATTTAAGGCCTTCGTAGGTAAAGAGTGCAAGACGGTCTACATCGGGGCCGTAGTCGCGGTAGTAATCGTTGTTACCCAGTACGGCCCGCACGGGGGCGATGGTGCATAGGTGCTCGTAGTCCATCTCTGACGTGAGGTCGCCGGCGTGGATAATCAGGTCTGCGCCCTCAAGCTCATCCAAGAGCGCAGGCGATAAATAGCCGTGGGTGTCCGAGATGATGTCGATGCGCTTGGCGCTTGCACTGTTCATGGGATCCCTTCCGCAAAAAACGATTCGGCAGATACATACAAAAAGGCCCCACGGCTCCGCAGACGATGGGTCTACAGGGCTGCGGGGCCAGTGTGCTAGAGACTCAGGGCCTTCTTAAGCGGCACGACGCGGCGGCGCGAAACCGGCACGCGTTCGTCGACGCCCGTAATGCCCAGCTGGATGGCACCCGAGGGCACCGTCTCGACATCCGTGACGCACGCCAAGTTGACGATATAGCGGCGGTGAACACGGAAGAAGCCAAAATCGCAGAGCTTGGCCTCAAACTGCGCCAGCGAGGTCGTCGACAAAAAGCGATCATCGACGGTATAGATGCAGGAGTAATCGTCTTTGGCCATGATAAAGCGAATGTCGTCCACGGGAATGAGCACCTTGCGGCCGCCCTTTTCCACCGGGATACGCTCGATGGTCACCTTGCTGTCCGTAACCGGCTTGGTACGTTGCATGACCTTCTCGATCGCGCGATCCAAGCGAGCTTCCTCGACCGGCTTCATCAGATAATCGACGGCATCCACGTCGAATGCCTCGACCGCATGGTCACTATACGCAGTCACAAACACGATCGCCGGCGGATTTTTGAGCTTATGCAGCGCCTCGGCAAGTTGCAGGCCCGAGGCACCGGGCATCGAGATATCGAGAAACACGACATCCACGCGACTTTCCATAAGCATCTCGATGGCGGAGCGGACGCTCGACGCCTCCGTGATCGTGCCGATCTTGCCCGTTTGCTCGAGCAGGAAGCGAAGCTCCGAGCGAGCCGGCGCCTCATCATCCACAATCATCGCACGCAGCATAGGGATAAAACCTTTCGTCAACTAACTACGCCGGGCATCCGTCGCATGACGTTGAGCCCGTAGCCTTTTATTTTACTCTTGAATGTCAAAGATGCTCTCTGACAAATCAAGATGAAGGAGCACTTTGGTGCCCTTGCCCGGCGCCGATTCGACACGCGTATAGGAGTGCGGCCCATAAAAGCGATGGATGCGCTCCGAAATATTGTGCATGGCCACACCGGCGCCGCCACCCTGGGGAGAGCTGGCGTCGGGACGGGCAGAGCGCTCGTCAAACAGTCTGGCGGCGGTACCCTCATCCATGCCCACGCCATTATCGGCCACGGCAATCAAGATTGCATCCTCGCCGTCTTGGTGAACGGTCACGTCGATCCTCAGGGCGTCGTCATCGCCCATACCATGACGTACGGCGTTCTCGACAATCGGCTGGATCACGAACGCCGGCACCAGCGTATCTTCCACGTCCTCGGACACATCGAACGTCGCAAGCACGCGGTCCTCGCCAAAGCGGGCCTTCTCAAAGGTAAGGTAGCGCTTGGTCTGTGCGACCTCGCGCGAGACCGGAATGAGCGATCCCGAGTTGTCGAGCGTGGCACGATAGAACGATGAGAACTCACGAAGCAGTTCGCGGGCCCGCAGCGGGTCGGTGCGCGTAAACGATGCAATGGTGTTCAGCGTGTTGAACAGGAAGTGCGGGTTAATCTGCGCCTGCAGCGCACGCACCTCGGCGCGCGCTGTGAGTTCCTTTTGCACCTCGAGCTCGTGGATGGCGAGCTGCGTGGACAAGATCTCGGCAAAGCCCGAGGCAAGCGCGTACTGGGTACGGTCGACGGCGCGCGGGGTCTTGTAGTAGAACTTGAGCGTGCCGACGGTACGATCGCCCACCTTGATGGGGGCGATAATGCCGGCGGGAACTTGGTTGTGCGAGCCGTCCGAGCCCACGACATCCACCATACGGTTGAACGACTGCACGATGCCATGTTCGATAACGTAGCGTGTGGCAAGCGTGTGGATGGGAGAATCTGGCAGTAGTTTTTCCTCAAACTCTCCCGCGCAGGCAAGCACGTTGCCCTCGTCGGTGATGGCCACCGTCATGGCGCGCGTCTCGGGCAAAATGCGCCGGCACACCAAACGCGCCGACTCCTGCGTCAGACCGCCCTTAATGTCCTCGAGCATGGCCGAGGCCACCGAGAGCGTCTCCTCGGTGTACTGGGAGCGCACCGAATCGGGATTGAGCGTCAAAAAGATAAAGATGCACAGAAAGATGCACAGCAGCGCGCAGGCAATCACCGTGGCGATCGGCTCGATACCGGTCACCAAGGCAAAAATAAAGTACACCAGCACGCAAATGGCGCAGGCAACGGCAATGATGCGAAAGATTGATATTGAACTATCGCGCTGGGCGCGGCGGTCGATCATTCGGCCCCCTCCAGGATACTGATCAGTTGTGCGTCACGCCAAAGCCCGTCCATGATCTTGGGCCAAAAGCTCTGGAAACGCAGATAGCTTGCAGCGTTTTGGCGCGCATAAGCCTTTGCCTCGCCGATACCATGGCGCCAGATGCGCAGGTAGCCCTCATGCTCGCGGGTAAACACGCTGCGGACCATAGCGGTCTTGCGCACGCGGTCGTCGAGCTCGCGCGAAATCCACGGGCCCGGGTAGGGCATGAGCGATGCCGCCGTAACGGGAATGAGCTCCTTTTGATGCGCGGCGAATGTCAACTTGGCCCGTTCGTAGTACCAACGGTATACATCCTGCATAAAGCGCGGTGAACGCTTTTCGGACTCCGGAGGCAGATGGCGCACGGTCCACTCGTTATCGAACCACACGTCGTAGCCAAACATGCGCATGTTAAAGAGGTAATCCAAGTCCTCGCCGCGGGTGATAAACGGGTCAAAGGCCACACGCGTAAAGGCGCGGGCGTGCAGGGCCATCAGGCCGCCGCACGCGTAGTTGGAGCGCGAGATGCGGGTGCCCGAGAGCGCCTTTTTCATCCAACGGTTGAACTCGATGCGCTTGGTCCACCAACGATGGCAGATGCCCGCCTTGTCCGTGGGAGCCAGCGGCGAGCCGTCGCGATCGTAGAAATAGCCGCTCTTGACCAAGATCGGCAAGCCCTGACGTGTCTGCTGCCCCAACGCATAGGTCGCGCGCTTCATAAAGTCGGCGTCGATGACAGTCTCATCGTCATCCAAAAAGATAACCGCGTCATGCCCCAGCACAGCGGCACAGGCTAGCCCCATATTGCGGATGGCACCGTAGCCTCGCAGGCTCACGCACTCGCCCGAACCCTTGGGCGCGATCTGAGCAACCCGGTCTGCGATGCGCGAGGCCTGGGTGTTGGTGACAACGGTGACCTTGAGCGTGGGATGCGCGTCGACAATCTCGTGCACGCGCAGCGACACATCGGCTGTGGCAGAAACGGGACAGACCACCAAAAGGATGATGCGCGGGATGTCACGTACCTGCTCAAGCGAGGCCAGGCAGCGGTCGAGTTCGGGATTGTCGGCGTTGAGTCGCGTCGAATGGTCATAGGTGCCAGGGGCGTTTGCGCAAGCGTCATCGCCCGCCCAATACGTTGGAATCACGACTGTGGCGTTCATGCCTTACCCTCCCTGCAACACAAAAACGGGACGCCGCCAAACACAGGCGACGCCCCGCGACCTAGCTGATTCCATCATACCCACTTGGGCAAATCATTGCTCGCAAGTCGCAATGTTTATTGCGGATAACCCCAAAAGAGTACCGTGGACAGGCACAATAGCCGCTCGCTCCTATGCGGCATGCTCTGCCGCCCGAGTCATGCGGGACAGGCGGACCAGCAGCATAAAGCCAACGACCAGCAGCACACCAATGGAAAGGACGCCCAGCGACGGGTTGCCGGTCAGCGAGGTGACGACCGACACCAGGAAGGTGCCCATAACGCTTGCATAACGACCGAAGATGTCAAAGAAGCCGTAGTACTCGTTGGACTTTTCCTTGGGGATAATGCGGCCAAAGTAGCTACGGCTGAGCGCCTGCACGCCGCCCTGGAACAGGCCGACCATAATGGCAAGCACCCAGAATTCAAAGGCGGTCTTTAGGAAGAACGCGGCGAACAGCACAATGCCCATATAGGCGGCGACTGCCACCAAGATCATGTTGAGCGTGCCCACGCGTCCGGCAAGCTTGCCGTAGATGATGGCGGACGGAAAGGCCACGAACTGCGTGACGAGCAGCGCCAGGACCAACTGGGTCGAATCGATGCCCAAGGCCGATCCGTAGCTGGTTGCCATGGAAATGACCGTGTGCACACCGTCGATATAGAAGAAGAACGCGATCATGTAGACCAGCACGGTCTTGTTGTGGGCGATCTCGCGCATGGTGTGTCCGACCTCGGAGAACACACCGCCCACGATGTGGCCGATGGTGTCCTCGGGACCGCGCTCGCGACCGTACTTTTGCTTATAGGTGCGAATGAGCGGCAGGGTAAAGATGAGCCACCAGGCACCGGTGATGATAAACGACAGACGCGTTGCCAGCATGGTGGGGACACCAAGAGCGGGGCCACCCATGATGAGCGCCAGGCAGATGACGAACGGCACGGTGGAACCGATGTAGCCCCAGGCATAACCCGAGCTGGACACGGCGTCCATGCGCTCGTCGGTGGTAATGTCGGGCAGCATGGCGTCGTAGAACGTCATAGAAGAGTTAAGGCCGATGGTGCACAGCACGTACACGGTCAAAAATGCCATGGCGGACATTGGGATAGCCTGCGCCAGGCAAAGCACCAGGCCCGTGAGGAAGAAGCCCAAGAAGAACTTGATCTTGTTGCCGGCGTAGTCGGCAAGCGCGCCCAGAATCGGCATGAGCATGGCGATGACCAGCGAGGCGATCGTCTGCGCATTGCCCCAGGCGACCACCAGGTCGGCCGAGGAAGCACCGGTATTGATGGCGTTAAAGTAAATGGGCACCACCGAGGTATTGAGCAGCACGAGGGCCGAATTGCCCACATCATACATAACCCAGTTACGCTCGAGCTTGGTGTATTTCATGGACAGGGACCCTTCGTATTCGCCCGATATGCAGTTAGTTCATCGTACCCCAATTGTCCAGAACCGCCGGTAAGGATTCGGCAAAGGGGCACGCGGCCATACGGGGCGGTGAGGCAAACCCGCATCCCCAACGCAGTTGCGGTGAAATACGGACTGTTGGACCACTAAAGGCGCCTATTTAATCCATATTCCACCGCAACTTATTGGAGAGCGTGGGCGAGACGGTTCGTTATTCCTCGCGGTCGAACTCCTCATCGGCTTCGAGCACGCGACCGCTGTAGTTGACGTGACTGGTCACGGCATCCATGTCACCGGTCTCGATAAAACGTGCGACCGTGCACTCGTAATCGACCAGCGCGCGATCAAAGACCTCGGGGAAACTCTCGTTCGAGACCTCGTCGGTAAAGGGATTCTTCCATGTCAGATAGCCCAGGTTACCGGTGCGCTCGGGCAGCTCCGTCGTCACGCGATGGGCAAGGCCGTCGAGCAGCGAGTAGTCGTGCACCAAGCCCTCAACCAGCGAGATCGCGCGCGTCTTTGCGGAGCCGGCCGGCTCAATCGCGCGGTAAAGTCGCTGCATATTGGCAACGGCAGCACCGTACTCCCCTGCCGGAATGTCAATGCCGTACACGCGTCCGGCAACATAGCTCATCAGCACGCCGGCCACGCGATTGATGCGATCGGTGTTGACGATCTCGCCCGCCGGCGGATAATCGTCGACCGTAGCGCCATCGCGTTTAAGCTGCAGCATCAGCACATCCAGGTCGCTCTCAATCACGGCATGGACCTGACTGCTCGAATTCTCAAGCTCTGAATCGGACTCCACGATGCCAAACTGCTGCTCATAGACAAAAGGATGGGCGTTGCGGTCGAGCACGTAATGAGACAGCAGGCCCAGCGCAAAGGCGCGACCCAAGCTGGCGTCGCGCGGCAGCAGATGCGACACGCCGTCGCGCAGGCACGCGAACTGGCGAGACATGCGCGACCGATGCATGACCTGCGCCAGCAGCGTGCAGTCGGAAACACGCGGTGTCAGAATGTGAAAGAAAAACGGGTCGGGGCCTTGGTTGCCCAAGATAAAGGCAATGCGCTCTTCATCGGACGTGATGACGCCCTGCGGAAGACGGTCGATGCTTTCCTCGCCAAACAGATGATGGGTGATAAGCGCGGGCATAATGATCCTTTCGATTTCATTCGATGCCACCCATTATGCCCACCGCGCGCCCATGCCAAACCTGCGATGGTAAACGACGGCACGCAAGCCTCTTACGCAAGCCCCAGGTGCGACTTGACCTCGGCGGCACGACGACGGGACACCGGTACCGTCGAGTTCACGCGGTCGAGCCTGAGCTCCATCAACCCCGTGGAGCCAATCTCAACATTGTGCACGTCTTCCAAATTGACCAGGTAGCTGCGATGAACGCGAATAAAACCCTCGGAGTCCAAGCGACGCTCGAGCGAAGAGATCGACTCATTGATCAGGTACGTTCCCTCGGCGCAGATGGCGTTGCAAAAATCGGCGCGCGCCTCAAAGTAGCAGACGTCTGCGGCGGGAATGAACACCTTTTTGCCCCCGCGGTCCACCGTCAGACGCAAAGGCTGGCGCGGAGCATGGATAACACGACGGGCACCCAAGGCTGCCTCGATCTTGTCGAGTGCCTTTGACAGGCGTGCGTCCTCGACCGGCTTGACGACATAGTCGACCGCATCGAGGTTATACGCATCAGCGGCAAATTCGGCAAACGCCGTCACAAACACAACCACCGGCGGCGTCTTTAGGTTCTGCAGCGTCTCGGCAAGCTCAATTCCCGAGCGACCGGGCATGGTAATGTCTAAAAACAACACGTCGGGCTTGTTCGACAGAATCGACTCCACGGCTTCGGTGACATTGCCCGCCTCGGCAATCTGACCCACACGCGTATCCTTTTCCAACAGATAGCGTAGCTCAGCCCTAATGGGAGGCTCGTCATCAACCACCAAGATGTTCCAGCCTTCGGACATATGTGCTTCCTCTCTTTTTCTCTCAATCCAACCGCGTGCTACGCCGTCAACGGCGCCGGCTCATGCGGCTCGCCGTTCAGCTCGACGATGACCTGCGTTCCCACGCCCTCCTGGGACTTCACGCGCATGCCGGAATCTTCTCCGTAAAAGAAATGGATGCGCTGAAGCACGTTGAAGAGCGCCAGGCCGCAACCTCGCTTGACGGAGCCGTCGGCGGTAATGCTCTCGGGCTCCTCCAGGCGATGCTGCTCAAACAGATGCGCGCAGACTTCTTCGCTCATACCGATGCCGTCGTCCTCGACGATGATCTCCAAACCGTCATCGGTCTCGAAAGCCCTAACATGAATAGAAAGCGGCTCGGTCTCGCGCTGCGCGTGCTTGATGCAGTTTTCGAGCAACGGCTGCAAGATAAACGGCGGCACCATGCAATCGCGCACCTCAAAGTCGATATCGACCGAGACGCGCAGACGGCCGTCGCCATAACGAGCCTGCATAAGATTGATATAGCGAGTGCCCTGTTCCACCTCGTGCTCGAGCGTTGTGAGGGTATCGGAATCAGAAAGCGTCTGACGGTAGTAGTTGGAGAAGTCGATCAGCAGCGATCGCGCCTTGTCGGGCTCGGTTCGAACGAGCGACACGATGGTGCTGATGGTGTTAAACAGAAAATGAGGATCGACCTGCGATTGCAAGGCGCGCAGCTCCACGCGGGCCGTAAGCTCGTCCTGGCGCTCGAGCTCAAAGCTCGCAAGCTGCGTGGAAATGAGGTCGGCAAAGCCTGAGGCAAGCGCCGTCTGGCGCATATCGATGCTGCTCAGACGGGGATAATACAGCTCGAGCGTGCCCACACAATGCCCGCGCACGGTAAGCGGTGCGACAATACCGGCGCGCAGGCGCGGAAAGTAGCCACCTGTCTCGGTCGAGGCATCGCGCGAGAACACGCTTTGCTCACCGCTGTTGATCACGTTGAGCGTAGTCCGCAGCACCACCGGGGTGCCCGCGGGGCATTTTGCCGAGTCCTCGCCCCAGCTTGCCAACACCTGCTTGCCGTCGGTAAAGCAGATGGCAGAGGCGATAGTTTCGGACAGGATGATCTTAGAGGCGCCTAGGGCAGCTTCGGGCGTAAGACCGCGCGACGTGTAGGCGAATATTTTTGAAGCGATGGCGAGCGTGCGGTCGGTTGCGCTCGATGTGAGGTCGTCGGGAACGACAAAGACGTACGAGAAGAAGAAGCACAGCATGACCAAGCCGGCAATGACGACAACGGCCGGAACGGGATTGGGATTATCGGTTAGATCCCAGATGAGCAGCAGGATAAGCAGCGGAACGACAATACCGAGCAAGATGGCTTGAACCACATGCTGAGCGGTACGAAAGACCTTGGTAGAGTTGTAGCTCTTGCCCAGAATCAGCCTATTGAGATCCACCGCCATCTCCTTCTTACTGACGCACCCCATAGCAATAAAGAGGGCCGCAAGCGACCCTCTCCATTGCATTATGCAATCAAATACTGTGTTTTACATCAAGCCATCGATGAACGGTAGCTTAGGCGCTGTACTTGTTTGCCTCGCCGAAGGTGCCGGCCTCGACAATCCAGCCGTCCTTCATGATGACATCCATGTTGTCGGTGTTGAGCACGTGGATGTCGGCGGCGACGTCACCGTTGACGACCAGCAGGTCGGCGCACTTGCCGGCCTCGATGGAACCGGTCTCGTCCTCGATGTGGCACATCTTGGCACCGTTGAGAGTGGCACAGGTGATGGTCTCGACCGGGGTGAAGCCGATCTTGTCGACGAACTCGTACATCTCCTCGATGGAGCAGGTGCCGTACGGGGTGACGAAGGAGAAGGAGTCGGAGCCGATCGTCATGACGACGCCGCGCTTCTTGGCCTCGCGCAGGCAGTCGTAGTTGCGCTGCAGCTCCTTCTCGACCAGGGTGCCCTCGTACTTGTCGTGCAGCTCGGGGACGTAGACGGGCGGATAGGTGGCGTACCAGGTGGGCAGGAAGGCGATCGTCGGGGTGAAGAAGGTGCCCTGCTCGGCCATGAGGTCCATGGTACGCTCATCGATATCGAAGCCGTGAATCAGCTGCTCGCAGCCAAAGCGAACGGAATCGTAGGCAGCGGCGTGGTTGTTGTAGCAGTGGCTCCACACGGGGATGCCGACCATCTTGGCCTCTTCGACCACGGCCTGAATCTCCTCGGAGCAGTAGTGCTGGTCGCGGCCGGAGTCCCAGCGCCAGATGCCGCCACCGGTAGCCCAGATCTTGATGGCATCGGGGTTCTCGCGCAGGCGACGACGGACGGCCTTGCGCAGATCCCAAGGACCGTCGACCTGATCGCCCCAGGGGTGCGATTCCTTGTTGAGCTCCTGGCTGCAGTGGTGGGAGTCGCCGTGGCCGGCAACGCGGCAGAAGCCAAGGCCGGTGGCCAGAACGCGCGGGCCCTTGAAGACGCCCTTGTCGATGCAGTCACGGATCTGGATACCAAAGCGGCCGATCTCGCAGACGGTGGTGAGGCCGTGGGTGAGGCAGTCGTAGGCTTGCTTGACGGCGACGGCCTGCTTCTCGAGGAGCGGCTGCATGACCCAGTCGGTGTCATCATCGGTCAAGTTGCCCGAGAAGTGCAGGTGGGTGTCGGTCAGGCCGGGAAGGACGGTCTTGCCGGCGGCGTCGATGACCTCAACGCCCTCGGGAAGGTCCTGCATGGCGCCGGCGTACTCGATCTTGCCGTTGTCGTCGACGAGAACGAGGGAGTTCTCGACCGGCTCGGCACCGGTACCGTCGATGAGCTTGCCGCCAACGATTGCATACTTAGTGGACATGGTTCCTCCTTATGGATCCATATAGTGGGCGAGGCCGTGTTGGGTTAAGGCCTCACAAAGCTACCCAAGTGGCGCCGGGTTCGGTGCGCGGAAGAGAGGGGCCCGCGCACCTGATCCGCCCCGGCTCGGCGTTACTTTTTGCGGGAATTGGTGAAAGCCATGAGGGCCAGGCCAATAGCCAACCAGCCGATCACGATGCTCCACTCCACCATGTTGAGGGAGGCGGGAGAGAACGGAATCACAAGCAGGCCGATGATGATGGCGCAGGCAGCGATAGCGAGGGAGATGCCAAACTTGCCACCGGGCACCTCGTAGGGACGAGGCAGGTCGGGCTCGGTGAAGCGCATGCGCAGGCAAGCGAGGGCGACCATGCCGCAGGAGAAGATGAAGGCGAGAGCCGACACGTTGGTCAGAGGGATGAGGATGTTCTTGCCCAGGAACGGACCGACGACGGTGATGACGCCCAGAACGACGCAGGCGAGCTTGGGAGCGCCGGACTTGGGGTCGACCTCGGCGAACTGCTCGGGCAGCTGGCCCTTGCGGCCCATGGCGAGCATGATGCGGCTCGTGGCGCCGTAGAAGGAGTTCATCGGGCCCATGGGTCCAAGCGTGGCGATGACGAGCATGGCCAGGTACAGAAGCATGTTGATGCCCTTGAGGCAGGCGAGCGCGGGAACCGGGCTCTTAACGAACTCATGCCAGTCGAGGATGGTGCCGAACGAGTAGATACAGACCATGTAGAAGCCGCCGGCGGCCAGCAGAGCCAGGGAGATGATCTTGCCGAACTTGTTCCAGTTGAGGCCCTCGGCTGCTTCCTCAGCCTGCTGAGGAATGGTGTCGAAGCCGGCGTAGAAGAACGGAGTCAGAACCAGGACCGACACGATGCCGGCAAACAGGCTGGTGCTCTCGGTAGCGGCCTTGCCGCCGCCAGCGCCGGTGACCTGGGAGAACACAGGCATGGCGTTGTCCGGCGAGCCGGTGAACAGCGAGACGCCCATGGCGAGCAGCATGCCGCAGAGCAGAGCCTTGGTCAGGAAGGCTTGGAGCTTGGCGGCCGAGCTAGCGCCGCGGAAGTTGAGGAAGATGACGTAGACTGCAAAGCCGAGCGCGATCAGCGTCGGGAACAGGTAGACGTCGGCCCCCAGTATGGTGTAGAGCTTGACGGCGCGCAGCCACTCAAGGCCGGGCAGGCTGCCGAACATCTCGGACACGAGGGTCGAAATGGCGATGGCCTCCAACGGGCACAGGATGCCGTTGCCCAGGGCCAAAAGCCATCC
>CABQXG010000018.1 GCA_902468045.1 uncultured Collinsella sp. | reverse complement strand
CGTTCACTGGCCCGAGGTGATCTTCTCCTACGAGTCCACCGACAAGGTGCTCTTTAGTGCCGACGGCTTTGGCAAGTTTGGCGCCAACGACATCGAGGATCCCGAGGGGTGGGCTTGCGAGGCTCGCCGCTACTACTTTGGCATCGTCGGTAAGTTCGGCAAGTTCGTGCAGGCCGTGCTCAAGAAGGCCGCCGACCTGGACATTCAGATTATCTGCCCGCTCCACGGCCCCGTGCTGACCGAGAACCTGGGCTACTACCTCGACACCTATAACACCTGGTCGAGCTATCAGCCCGAGGACGAGGGCATCACGATCGCCTATGCGAGCGTGTATGGCCATCTGAAGGCTGCCGTCGAGGAGCTCGCATCTGCGCTCGAGGCTCGCGGCCAGAAGGTCTCCGTCTTTGCCCTGGCTCGCGACGACATGGCCGAGGCCGTTGAGGACGCGTTCCGCTATGACCGTCTGGTGCTCGCCTCCATTACCTATCAGGGCGAGATCTTCCCGTGCATGAGCACCTTTATCCACACGCTCGCCGAGCATGCCTACCAGAACCGCACCGTGGCGCTTGTCGAGTCCGGTTCCTGGGCGCCCGCAGCTGCCAAGGTTATGACCAAGGAGCTCGAGCGCATGAAGGACATCACCCTGGCGCAGAACAAGGTGACCGTGCTGGGCTCGCTCAACGACGCCTCGCGCGCCCAGATCGAGGCCCTCGCCGACGAGCTGTCCAAGTAGCGATATTTCGCTTTTAACGAGCAAAACCACCACAAAGGGGACAGGCACCTTTGTGGTGGTTTTTGTTTAAGCGCTGGCGATGATGAGAGCTGGACGTGCGCTGTCGGCGATCTCGGCGATTGAGGTGGCGACGGCATGATCGGGGTCACGGTCCATCACGATGGCGTCGACATCGGTCAGCTCGGCAAAGCGGTACATGCCGCGTCCGTTAATCTTGCTGGCGTCCATGAGGGCGACGCTTTGATGGGCCGCGGTGATCATAGCCGTTTTGGTCTCGGCCATCTGGGGAAAGTCGGTCGTAAAGCCGCAGCTGGAGACAAAGGCGCCGGGGCACATGACGGCCAGATCGGCGTGGACCATTTGGAGCGCCTGCATGGTGAGCGGTCCGTACAAATAACGATGGCCTTTGCGCAGTGCCCCGCCCAGCATGACGACATCGACCGAGGGCATGCTCTCGTCGATATAATCGGCGATGGTAATGTCGGCCGTGATAACGGTGATGCCGTCGCGCTGATCGAGGAGCCGGACGAACTCGAGCGCCGTGGTGCCCGAGTCAACGAGCAGCGTGTCACCGTCATTGACGAGCTCGATGGTGCTTTGCGCGATGGCCTGCTTGGCAGCGACGTTGACATTGATGCGGCGATCCTGCGTGGAGACGGTC
Source organism: uncultured Collinsella sp. (assembly GCA_902468045.1). Classification (GTDB taxonomy): domain Bacteria; phylum Actinomycetota; class Coriobacteriia; order Coriobacteriales; family Coriobacteriaceae; genus Collinsella. The sequence continues at coordinate 10,045 of CABQXG010000018.1, read as the reverse complement.
AGGCGTTTGTGGAGCGATACGGCACCGCCGTGCGTGCGGCGCAGCTTGCCTGCTTCGGCGAGGGCGTCCAAGTCGGCGCGGGCCGTGACGGAGGACACGCCAAAGGTCTGGGCGATTTCTGCCACCTGAACGGAGGCGTTATGTTCGAGCATCTCCATGATGGCGGCGCGACGTTCGTCGGCAAAAGCTCGGGTTGTTGCATGGGCCATGCTTGATCCATTCTCGGCTAAATTTGCAGGAATTGTGTTGACTCTATTTTCGTTCATTTTCTTTTTGAGTAAGAAAACACCTTTCGATTACTTATCTTTTCTATAAAAGAAAGACGCTGAACGCTCAAAATTCAATATCGAACATGTCCACTCGGCTCAAATTCCTTCCGTTTACTTTTCAAAAATGACTGTATTGACCTGCATGGGCTCAATATCTCGCACGTGCAAAGCTGCTGAATTTCATACAATGAGCGCAGCAAAACGCAAGGTAAAACGCCTTGTGAACAACTACGCCCGATGTCCAGATGCGGGCGAGGGAGAGGAGCAAACGCTCATGGCACTTGTTACCACCGAAAAGATGCTCAAGGACGCTCAGGCCGGCCACTACGCCGTCGGCGCGTTCAACGTCGAGAACCTCGAGTTTGTTATGGCCGTTCTGGCCGCTGCCGAGGAGACCAAGTCCCCCGTCATCATGCAGACCACCCCGGGCACCATCAAGACCGCTGGCCTGGATTACTTCTACGGCATGGTCAAGGCTGCCGCCGAGCGCGCTTCCGTGCCCGTCGCTCTGCACCTCGATCACGGCGATGGCTATGACCGCTGCATGCAGGCTTTCCGCACTGGCTACACCTCTGTCATGATCGACGGCTCGCACGAGTCTTTCGAGGACAACATCGCCCTGACCAAGTCCGTCGCCGATGCTGGCCGCGCCATGGGCGTGCCCGTCGAGGCCGAGCTCGGCAAGGTTGGCGGCAAGGAGGACGACGGTCCCGCGGTTGAGGGCGAGAGCCCCTACACCGATCCTGCCGAGGCCAAGGAGTTCGTCGAGCGTACCGGCTGCACCTCGCTGGCCATTGGCGTTGGCACCAGCCACGGTGTGTACACGAGCGATCCGCACATCGAGCAGTCCGTGGTCAAGGCCATCCGCGACGCCGTCGACGTGCCGCTGGTTCTGCACGGCACCTCTGGTGTGCCCGATGAGCAGGTTGCCGAGGCTGTGAAGAACGGCATCTGCAAGGTTAACTACGCCACCGAGCTGCGTCAGGCCTACACCAAGGGCTTCATGGCCTACATGGCCGAGAACCCCGCCTGCTTCGATCCCAAGAAGCCGGCCAAGGAGGGCATGCGTGAGATCACCGAGCTGGTTAAGATCCGCATGACCAACCTCAATTCTGTGGGCAAAGCAGAGTAACAGCAAGGGTACTCTGATCCCATCGGGCCGTCCGGAAACGGAAAAGGGCCTATCTCTCAGAACGTCCTCGGACATGTCGGAAGCCCCGCTGCGCGCTACGCGCTGCGGGGCTTCCTCCGTCCTGACGCTCCTATTTGGCAAGGTGTTTTTTAGAATCCATTTTGCGCTCGGCCTCGAAGGCCTGCCTGTCCCAATCGAGCGGAAGTCCGGCCTCGACCCATGCCTCGTAGGCCCTCCTTATGGGCTTGAGCTCCCTTTGGCCCCTCTCCAGCATCGAGATGTACTTCTCGCTGGTGCCCAGTATGGACGCCGCCCTCACCTGGCTGACCCTCGCCGCGCGCCTGGCCGCCACGAGCTCCGAGGCGTCCGCCGGCCTCCTGATCTCGTGCGGGCGCATCAGCGCCCGGTACGCCTCCCTGGCCACGTAGCGCTTGAGGCACCTCATGACCTCCCTGTCGCTCTTTCCCCGCCCCCTGGCCCTCTCGGCGTACTCGGCGGTCTCGGGGTCGCGCATGACCCTCTGCCTCGCGATCTCGTGCAGCGCGCTGTTCGCCTGCCGGTCGCCGCCCCTGTTGAGCCTGTGCCTCACGGTCTTGCCGCTCGAGGCGGGGACGGGGCAGGCCCCGCATATCGCCGCGAACGACGCCTCGGAGCGCAGCCTGCCCGGGTTGTCCCCGGCTGCGACCGCGAGCTTGGCCGCGCTCACGGGCCCGCACCCGTACATCGCCAGCAGCGCGGGGCAGTTCTCCTCCAGGGACGCCTCGATCGCGAGCTCCATGTCGAGCGCCGCGTCGCGCGCCGCCGCCCACAGGTCCGCCAGCGCGCCGAGCGCGGCGCCCAGCGCGCCCTCGGCGCGCACGGAGGGGAGCTCCTCCATCAGCCTCGGCCCTCCCATGCCGCGGAACCTCGACCTGAGCCCCTCCGGCGCGGTGGTGAGCAGCGACCTCGCGGTGTTGATCGCCGAGGTCCGCGCCTTCACCGCCCCGGAGCGCGCCGCGAGCATGCAGCGCACCCCGTCGACCCACCCGTCCTGGCTCTTGGGGGTCCCGAGCTTCGAGCCGGACATCGCCGCGCGGGCGGCCCTCTCCGCGTCCGACTCGTCGCACTTACCCTGCCCCGGGCGCCTCCTCTGCGTCCCCGCCGGGGAGAGCGCCTCGCGCACGGGCATCCCCAGCGACGCGAGGTGCCTGGTGAGGCCCGCCCCGTAGGACGACGTCCCCTCCATCGCGACGCAGGCCGGCTCCCCGGCCGCCGCGATCGCCCCGGCGAGCGCCTCGTATCCCGCCGCGTCGGCGGGGAACCGGCGGGACAGGACCCTGCGGCCCCTCCAGTCGAGGACGCACAGCCAGTGCGAGTCGGCGTGGGTGTCGACCCCGCAGAAGACCGGCCCGCGGGCGCCGGGTGTCGATTCGGTTCTCATGTCTCGCTCCGTTCTTTCCGTGCTCGCCTGGACCGGGCAGACGGCACACTGACGGGGCGCGATAGAATGCGGTTGTTCGGGTCCGCGGTATCGCTCCATGCTCCTATTAGGTCATGCGGCGGTCTCGGCTCGCCGCGGCCCGCGCGGGACATGTCAGGAAACGAGGGCAGCCCCATGGGCGCCAGCGGAATGTGGGGTCACCGCGCGGTCCGCATCTGATGGTGTCGACGTCAATGGTATACGGGTACATCATCGACGTCTTCAATACAGAAAATATCAGTGCGGAATGTTTTGGGAGATAGCCCAAACAGCCCTGGCTGGGTCCTGCGTAGTCACCCCTTAGGCGGAACTCTCCTAATTATTTGGATGAGTCGTTTACTTACTTGTACTGTTACCGTCTTCCCGCTCTTGTTGGGGTATGCTTTGTTCGTATGTAAACGTATGACATGTTGATGGGGGAGGGTGCTATGGCTCGCGAGAGTGCTCGTTCTAAGGATACGGCTAAGCCTGGCATCAAGGAAGTTGCGGCGGTGGCGGGGGTTTCGCCTACTACGGTATCTCGTGTGCTTAATAATCGTGGCTATATTAGCCAAGAGACCCGCGATAAGGTCCATGCCGCGATGAAGCGCATCAACTATACGCCCAACGATATCGCTCGTGCCATGCTCAACGGTCGCCTGAATCTTATCGGTATGATCGTCCCCTATGTCAGCAGTCCGTTTCATGCCCAAGTGGTTCAAGTCATTGAGCATACCCTGGCCGAAAACGGTTTTAAGATGCTGCTGTGCAATAGCGCCAATCGACCCGAGCTTGAGCGCTCTTATATCGACATGCTTCGACGCAATATGGTTGATGGCGTCATCGTCAACTCGCTTAATATCGGTGCCGAGGCGTATGCCGAGATGGGCTTGAGTCTGGTTGGTATCGACTGCGACCTTGGCGAGACCTCTGTTCAGATTGCGAGCGACAGCTATGGCATCGGCGAACTTGCCACGCGTCGCCTGATTGATGACGGGTGTTCGCGCATCTTGTGCCTGCGCAACAATAGCCGCATGCGCATGCCTGCCAATAAGCGTACCGATGCCTACCACGATGTTGTGGAGCAGGCCGGTTTGCCCGCGCTTGTCCGTGAGGTCGAGTTCGTTAAGTCCGATGACGAAAAGAGTGCGGTCGTTGCGAAGATCCTCGATGAGAACCCCGATATTGACGGCATCTTTGCGGGAGACGACACGATGGCGGCTATCTGTCTTAACGTGATGAAGCAGCGCGGCTTGAGCGCTCCGGACGATATTAAGGTCGTGGGCGCGGATGGCGCCCGCCGCACTATGACGTTTATGCCTGACTTAACAACCGTTCGTCAAGATATCGATCGCATCGGAGAGCTCGCGGCGCAATCCATCATCGCTCTTGTTAACGGTGAAAAGCCCGAATCGAATACCAAGCTCCCCGTTGAACTCATTGAGGGCAAAACCGCGTAGTTCATCCCGTGCCAAAAGAATTCCTCAAACGCCTCTGATGACCGTTCGCCGGCATATGTCAACCGTTTGCCGACGACTGGAACTGCGAAAAGACGTATTGGTGTGAAAACGTTTGACATATGAAAACGATTGACATATCTTGCAGTTGTACCGAGTTAGTATCACGTGGGAAGGAAGTCTCGGATGCACAAGGTGTATTACCAGCCTGAGGGAATTTGGGTGGGCGACATCATGCCGTACGGCGAGGACGGCACGTTCTATCTCTATCATCAGCGTGACACGCGAAACCCCGGACCTTTCGGAGAGCCGTTTGGCTGGGCACTCGCGACAACCAAGGACTTCGTCAATTACAAAGACTTTGGCGAGAGCCTTGAGCGTGGCGGCGACGAGGAAGTCGACCAGTATGTTTATGCCGGCACGGTGTTTAAGGTGGGCGACAAGTACCATGCGCTCTACACTGGTTGCAATCGCGATAAGGTCAAGGCACGCTTGATGAAGCAGGTTCTTCTTCACGCAACGAGTGACGACGCCGTCAAGTGGGAGAAGAACATCGCCGAGACGCTGCTTCCGCCCCAGGAGGGTTACGATGACCGCAACTGGCGCGATCCCTTTGTGCTTTGGGATGAGGAGAACGAAGAGTACATGCTCATCCTCGGCACGCGTGTGGGCGAGGACAAGCGTCTGATGACCGGTCGTCTGGTCAAGTTCACCTCCAAGGACCTGGATACCTGGGAGTTCCAGGGCGACTGGTGGAATCCGGGCCTGTACACCATGTTCGAGATGCCTGATCTCTTTAAGATGGGCGACTGGTGGTATCTGGTGTTCTCCGAGTACAGTGATGGCAACAAGACCCGTTACCGCATGTCTCGCTCTATCAACGGTCCTTGGATCACTCCTGCGGACGATTCCTTCGATGGCCGCGCGTACTATGCCGCGCGTACCGCATTTGACGGCGAGCGCCGCGTTCTCTTTGGTTGGGTTCCTACGCGTGACGAGGGCGGCGACCCCAGCTCTTACCTGTGGGGTGGCACCTTTATGCCCCTCGAGATCGTTCAGCGTGCCGACGGAACGCTCGGCACCAAGCTTCCTGACAGCATGCTTGGCGCCTTTGGCGAGGCTAAGGCAGTCGAGGCCTTTGAGCTCTCCTGCGAGTCGGGCAAGGTCGAGCAGGTGCTCGCCGCGGATGCCGGTTCCACCTATATGCTCGATGCCGACATCGAGCTCGCCGGTGACGCTGCCGGCTTCTCGGTGAAGCTTGCCGAGGACGCCGAGTCCGGTCTTGCCTATGAGTTCCGCGCCAACCTGCGTGAGGGCAAGCTCGAGTTTACGGCGGCCCCCCAGTATCCGTGGTTCCAGGTCAACAACATGGGCCTCGAGCGTCCGTTGTTCTTTAAGGGCGAGGGCACTCACCATGTACGTCTGGTCGTCGACGACGACATCGCGACCATCTTTGTCGATGATGTTGCGCTCAACGCTCGCTTCTGCAACAAGCAGGGCCAGGGTGTGGCGCTTACCGTCACCGACGGTGCGCTCAAGTGCGCAAACGCAACGATCGCGTCTCTGTAGCGGCAACGAACCGTTTTATGATTTAGAAAAGGAATGGAGAGGAACATGGACTACAAGGCAGTGTCCCAGCAAGTCGTCGACAACGTCGGCGGACTGGAGAACATCGAGGGCGCCACGCATTGCGTGACCCGTCTGCGTCTGGTGCTCAAGGATACGAGCAAATACAACAAGGCCGAGCTCGAGAACATCGATGGCGTCAAGGGCGTGCTGTACAACAGCGGCCAGCTCATGATCATCTTTGGTACCGGTACCGTCAACAAGGTTTACGATGAGTTTATGGCTCTGACGGGCGTTAAGGAGATCAGCGCTTCCGAGGTCAAGGGCGCCGAGGCGGACAAGAAGGGCAAGTTCTTCTCGGTCCTCAAGGTATTCTCGGACATCTTTATCCCCATCATTCCCGCCTTCGTCGGCGCTGCAATCATCGTCGGCCTTAAGTCGCTGATCGTTGCCAACGGCCTCTTTGGCATGGAAGGCAGCCTCGCCGATCACAGCGAGTTCCTCAAGAACCTCGCAAGCTTCTTTGCCATTATCGCCACCACGTTCGACTACCTGCCTGTCCTGGTTATGTACAGCGCGGTCAAGCGTTTTGGCGGTAACCCGATTCTGGGCATCCTCGTCGGTATCGTCATGGTTCACCCGAGCCTTATGAACCGCAACACGTTCGTTATGGACCCGACGGGTGCTGAGTACTGGAACTTTGGTCCGCTCTCCATTCCCATGGTTGCTTTCCAGGGCGGCGTGTTCCCTGCAATCCTGACTGCCTGGTTTATGGCCAAGGTCGAAAAGATTGCCCAGAAGTACATCCCCGAGGTCGTTTCGTTCGTCTTTGTCCCGACCGTTACCCTGATTCTTGCTAACGTCGCCCTGTTCACCGTGTTCGGCCCGCTCGGCAACCTGATCGGCGACGTCCTCGGCGGCGTAATCGATATCCTGTACAACAGGATGGGCGTCTTTGGTGCCTTTGTCTTCGCCGCGTTCCTGCAGCCGCTTGTCGTTACCGGTACGCATCAGTTCATCCAGGGTATCGAGGCCAACCTCGTTGCCACGACCGGCTTCAACTACATCCAGGCCATCTGGTCGGTTTCCATCATCGCCCAGGGCGGCGGCGCCATCGGTATGTACCTCATTCACAAGAAGCATTCCAAAGAGCGCAACATCTGCATGTCGTCCTTTATCCCGACGCTGGTCGGAATCTCCGAGCCCGCTATCTTTGCTGCAAACATGCGCTATTCGATCATTCCGTTCATCTGCGCATGCATCGGTGCAGGCTGCGGCGGTGCCTTCGTGAAGTTCTTTGAGGTGCGCGCTATCGGTCAGGGTCTGACCGGTGTGCTTGGCCTGCTCATCGTTACGCCCGAGACTCTCGGGTGGTATGTGGCTGGCAATCTCATCGCCTTTATCGTGCCGATCGTCTTGATCTTTGCCTACAACAAGGCAAAGGGCGTTCCGACCACCGATGAAGAGGGCGCTGGCGCTGGCTTCGATGTAAGCTTCTAGTTGAGCCGTTCGGCGTAATGTGCGGATAAGTCCATTTGAGGAAGGGCGTTCGGCTCGTGCGAGTCGGGCGTCCTTCCCCATAGACGAGAAAGTCAACGGCGATGTTTAATCAAAAAAATAAGGTGACACGCGCGGACTATGAGCAGTGGCGTGCCGGACAGGATGAGACGGCGGGTCGCATCGCGTCCGACCCCGATAGGCTCCTGTTCCATGTGGAGCCTGAGCTTGGCTGGCTCAACGACCCCAACGGTTTGGTTCAGATTGGTGATACGTATCACATCTATCATCAATACGATCCGTTCGATGCTGCGCATGGCGGTCCAGTGCTTTGGAACCATCTGACGACAAAGGATTTTGTGACGTACGAGAATCACGGCCCCGCGCTGTTCCCCGATTCCGATTTGGATTCGAACGGAGCGTATTCTGGTTCTGCCTTTGTACGCGATGGCAAGATTCACTACTTCTATACCGGCAACGTCAAGCATTTTGACCGCGATGATTACGACTACGTGTTGACGGGCCGTGAGCAAAACCAGATTCATATGGTTGCCGAGAATCCCGACGAATTGGGCGAGAAGTGCATAGCTGTTGGACCGGTCGATTACCCCGACGATATCGGTACGCACGTGCGCGACCCCAAGATCCTTGAGCACGATGGTATCTACTACATGGTTCTGGGCGCTCGTACGAAAGACGACCGTGGCTGCGTGCTTGTCTATACCTCGCGCAATCTTGAGGACTGGAGCTATGCGACGCGCATTGAGCTGGGCGAGAAGTTTGGCTTTATGTGGGAGTGCCCCGATCTGTTTGAGCTCGATGGCGAGCTTATTCTCGTTTGCTGTCCGCAGGGTGTGCCTGCCGATGGTTGGCGTTACCGCAATCCGCATCAGTGCGTGTGGTTCCCCATCGAGGCCGATTGGGAGGCGCAGAGCTTTAAAAGCGTCGTGCAGGGTATGCCCCCAACGGTCGATGCCGGTTTTGATTTCTATGCTCCGCAGTCCTTTGAGGATGCTGCAGGCCGGCGTTTGATGATCGGATGGTCGGGTTGCCCCGACGCGACGGCAGAAAACCCGACGGTGGCGCGCGGGTGGCAGTGCGCGTTGACGGTGCCGCGAGAGCTGAGCATACGCGATGGTAAGCTCTGCCAGCAGCCGGCGCACGAGATTGAGAGGATGCGCGGCGACTGCGTTCGCGCGACAGGCGGTGAAACCGTTGAGGAGCCGGGCCGCCTGTTTGATCTTGTGGTTTCCTGTGAGGGCGCCAAGATGGTCGAGCTCGAAATCCGCAAGGGTGTCTTTGTGCGTTATGCGGACGGGATGCTTTCCCTCGACATGGGTAATGAAGGCTATGGGCGAGACCGGAGGTCGATTGAGCTCAGTGAGCTTCGCGACCTGCGCATACTTTCGGACACTACGATGGTCGAGATTTTTGCCAACAGCGGCGAGGCGGCACTTACGAGCCGTACCTATTCGCCGGCGGTTTCGGCGATGGGGTTGCATGCCGAGGGTGCGGCGTCGATGGATTTCTACCGCCTCGCGCATTAACCGTGCGTGGAGCACGATTGGATTTACTGGACGGAATGTGTCGCAGTTGTCGCGGCCAACTACCGCTTACCGCATATATAGCGACCGTTTGCGGAATAAGTAACCCTCCTTAATAAACCGTATGGAATCCTAGATAAGCACGGAGTTTTCCAGGGAGACGCTGTCCTTTGTTGTGTGCAAGGGGCGGCGTCTCTTTGGCGCTTGGACGCTGTTGTGCAACAGTGCGGCGGTCCGTGCCATGTATTGAAAAGCCAATGTTGAGATGGGTCGTGATAATAATGGGCAAGTACGTAATCGTGGTTGAGTCTGGGTCGGATGTGACGCCGGAGCTTTGCGAGCGCTACGGTATCGTGCGCGTGCCCATGCATGTCACGATTGGTGACGAGACCGTCGAGGATGGCTCGATCGATCCACTCGAGATTTATTCGCGCTGCAACGAGTTTGGCGTGATGCCCAAGACCAGTGGCTGTGCGCCTGCGGATTTTGCTCACGTGTACGACCGTATCCATGCCGATCAGCCCGATGCGACCATTCTGCATCTTGCGTACTCCGAGGCCACGACCTGCTCGCATCAATCATCGAAGATCGCCGCCAAGGGTCGCGACTACGTCTACTCCATGGACACGCGCTTTGTCTCGGTGGGCCAGTCGCTCGTTGTCGTCGAGACCGCCAAATACATCGAGGCTCACCCCGATGCCTCCGTTGACGAAATTTTCGCCTTCACCAATTCGGTGATGGACCGCGTGCTGTTGGGCTTTGTTCCTACCGACCTTGCCTTCCTTAAGGCGGGCGGTCGCTTGTCCAACGTCGCGTTCCTAGGCGCCCACCTGCTCAAGATTAAGCCCTGCATTGAGGTGACGGGCGGCAAGTTCGTGGCAACCAAGAAGTTTCGCGGCTCTATGCTCAAATGCGCCCGTGCCTTTATTGACCACATGGTTGCGAAGGGCGAGATTGACTACTCGCACATTGGCCTGGCGTATTCGGTAGGCCTTTCCGAGGAGCTGCGCGACGACATGGAAGTCTATGCGCACGACTTGGGCTTTAAGGACGTTACCTGGACTCAGGTCGGCGGCGTCATCTCGAGCCATTGCGGCCCGACCGCCTTCGGCGCGGTGCTCACGCTCAAGGCGTAAGGCCTG
>CABQXG010000017.1 GCA_902468045.1 uncultured Collinsella sp. | reverse complement strand
CTGGCCGATGTCGGACGTGGCGGCGTAGACCACGGCGCGGCCATCCTCGACGCGGATCTTGCAGCGGCCGGCATCGGGCAGGCCCACGCCCACGCCGGCGTTCTTCATGGCGCAGGCGATACCGGCGTGTCCGGGATGCGCGTAGTAGGCATCCTTGACCTCGAGCAGCGTCTCCTTCAGTGCCGTGGAGCAATCGGCAATCTGGCCGTTGGGCAAAACCTCGCCCGGCTCGATGGCGTTTCTGTAACGAATCTCCCACGGATCCAGGCCGACCTTCTCTGCCAGCAGGTCGATCAGGCTCTCGAGCGCAAACTCGGACTGGCAAACGCCAAAGCCGCGGTACGCGCCGGCGGGCGGGTTGTTGGTGTAGTAGCCATAACCGCGAATGTCGGTGTTCTGGTACTTGTAGGGGCCGACGGCATGCGTGCAGGCGCGCTCGAGCACCGGGCCGCACAGCGACGCGTAGGCGCCGGTGTCAAAGTTGATCTCGCAATCCAGACCGGTAAAGTTGCCCTCGGCGTCGCAACCCAGTGTAAAGGTACCGTCCATGGCGTGGCGCTTGGGATGGAATGCAAGCGACTCGGCACGAGTGAGCTTGCACTTCACAGGACGCTGGAGCTTATATGAGGCAAGAGCGGCCAGGTGTTGGACACGTCCTCCTTACCGCCAAAGCCGCCACCCACGAGCATGGTCTCGACGACCACGCGCTCGGGCTCGCTATCCCAGCCAAACATGTGAGCGCACTCTTTGCGCGTGTCGTAGGCGCCCTGGTCGGTCGACTGCACCTTGACGCCATTCTTGTACGGGAGGGCAACGGCGCACTCGGGCTCCAAGAAGGCATGCTCGGTAAAGGGCGTGGTAAAGCGCTGCGTCACGGTAAACGCGCTCTCTGCCAGCGCCTTGGCGGCGTCGCCGCGCGTCACGTGACGGCTCTGGCACACGTTGTCCTTGAGCTCCACCGTGTTGCCAAAGGCAAAGAAGCTGTCGTGCAGGCGCGGGGCGTCGGCAGTCCTGGCCTCGGCGATGTTGCGCACGGGCTCCAGCGGCTCGTAATCAATCTTTACGAGCTTCTTGGCCTTCTCGAGCGTCGCCTCGTCCTCGGCAACCACCAGCACGATGGCATCGCCCACGCAGCGGGTGATGTCGCCCTGGGCGATCATGACGTCCCAGTCCTGGATAAGGTGGCCGACCTGGTTGACCGGCACGTCCTCGGCGCGCAGGATGCCAACCACACCGGGTAGGGCCTCGGCCTTGGAGGTATCGATGGAGAGCACGCGGGCACGCGGATACTTGGAGCGCACGGCGCTGGCGTAGGTCAGGCCCGGCTGGTCGATCTCGTCGATGTCGTCGGGGTACTTGCCCTCGCCGAGCACCTTCTTGCGCACGTCAATACGGAAGGCGCGCTTGCCCACGCCGTAGTCGTCGCCGCGCTCCAGATCCTCGTCGATCTGCTTTTCGCCGCGGAGCACCGCAGCGGCCAGCGCAATGCCCTCGATAATCTTTTTGTAGCCGGTGCAGCGGCAAACATTGCCGCGGATGGCGTACTTGATCTGCTCCTCGGTAGGCTCGGGATCCTCGGCGATGAGCGCTGCACCCGCCATGACCATACCGGGGATACAAAAGCCGCACTGCACGGCGCCCACGGCGCCAAAGGCGTACACAAACGCCTCGCGCACGTTCTCGGGCAGGCCCTCGACAGTCACGATGTCGCGGCCGGCGGCAAGGGCGGTGGTCAGCACGCACGCCTTGACGGCCGCACCGTCCACATGGATGGTGCAGGTGCCGCAGGCGCCCTCGGAGCAGCCGTCCTTGGCGGAGTGAATGTGCAGGTCGTCGCGCAGATAGCGCAGCAGCGGTTTGTTTTGGGTCGTCGTGTGCTCGACGCCGTTAACGGTAAAAGTGAATTCCTGTGCCATGGTGATTCCCTTCTACACGCCGGCGGCGATACCGGTGCGGTCGTGGATGGCGCCATGCGGGCAGACGACGGCGCACATGCCGCACGACAGGCAGTCCGTGCCGTCGATATGGGCGCAGTTGTCCTCGATGCGGATAGCGCCGGCAGGGCACTTTTTGGCGCACATGCCGCAACCGATGCAGCTGATGTCGCAGATCTTGCGCGCAATGGCGCCCTTATCGGTGTTGTTGCAGCGCACCAGGATGTTCTGGTAGCCGGGAACGAAGGCAATCACGCGCTGCGGGCACGCCATGCCGCACAGGCCACAGCCCGTGCACTTGGAGCGGTCCACGCGGGCGACGCCGTCGACCAGCGCGATGGCACCGTGGGGGCAGGCCGTAACGCAGGCGCCACAGCCAATGCAGCCTTCGCTGCAGCGGGCGTCGCCGCCTGCGGAAGCACAGCCGCTTCCGCAGGCAACGTAGGCCACGTGATGTTGAATGGATTTGGCCATAAGAGACTCGCCTATTTCTTAAGAAGGTACGAATAGTTGTCGCGCACGGCCCTGATGGTCAGGCGGACGGCCTCGGGCAGACCGGTGTTGACGGCATCGACCGAGACGGTGCGGACCGTGCCGGCGACGCGGACCTTAAAGTGGTCCTCGTCCACGGCCAGGAAGCCCTCGTTCTCGGAGTTCTCCATGTCCTCCTCGCTCCAGAACAGGGTGAGCTTGTCCTTGTAGGGACGGCCCTCCTGGTAGGGGCAGAACACGGCGCAGTTGCCGCACTCGTTGCACATACCGTCGACGTGGACGACCTGATGCTTGGCCAGGCCCGGCACCTTAATGGCCACGTTGGCGCGGTTGGGGCACACGTCGCAGCAGACCTCGCACACCGAGCCGCAGCCCAGGCAGCGGGTCTTGGTGCAGTTGCGCTTGTCGCGGCACAGCGACCCCTTGCGCTCGTAGCAGGTGCCCTCGCGGCCAGCCTGCTCGTTGCAATCGGCGTACTTGTTAAAGTCCACGCCGGCGATGGCACGGGCGACCTCGGCGGCGTCGGCAATAGCCTCGACCACGGTGGCAGGACCGCGACGGCAGTCGCCCGCAGCCCAGACGCCCTCGACGCCGGTGGAGGTGGCGGCAAGGCGGCCGCGACGGTCGTGCTCAACGCCCGCGGCGTCGTACAGGCTGGCATCGATGCCCTCGCCCACGGCGCAGATCACCGTGGTGGCGGGAAGCTCAACGGTCTCGCCCGTGGCGACAGGGCTGCGACGGCCGCTTGCATCTGGCTCGCCAAGCTCCATAACATCGCAGGTCAGCACGGCGCCGTTAAGTGCCTTGGGCGCCAGCAGCTCGCAGAACTCAACGCCATCGGCAAGAGCAAGATCGAGCTCTTCCTCGTCGGCGGGCATCTGCTTCTTGGTGCGGCGATACACCAGGCGCACGTTCTTCACACCAGCCAGGCGCTTGGCCACGCGGGCCGCATCCATGGCGGTGTTGCCGGCGCCAATGACGACGACGTCCTCGCCCAGCTCGAGCTTCTCGCCCTTCTTGGCGGCCTCGAGGAACTCCAGCACGTCGAGCTCGGCACCCTCTCCCAGGCCCGCAGAGCCGGGCATCCAGGCACCGGTGGCCACGACCACGTCGGTAAAGCCCTGGGCCTTGAGCTCATCGATGGACTTCACGCGAGCATTGAGTTGTACCTTGGCACCAAAGGCCAGGCAGAGCTCTGCATCGTGGGAGATATCGTCGCTGGCGATACGGAACTCGGGGATCACATGACGGACCACGCCGCCGAGCGAATCGCGGGCCTCAAAGATAGTGACAGGCACGCCGGCGCGCGTCAGGAAGAACGCCGTCGCCAGGCCGGCCGGGCCGCCGCCGATAACGGCAACGTTGCGCTCGCCGTCGTTGGCGATGGCCTGGGTGCGCAGCTTGGGCAGCACGGCGGTCATGGCCTCGCGGGCGGCCTTGAGCTTGCTGGCGCGGATCTGGGCGCCCTCGGGCTCGTAGAACGCACGCTCGCAGGCACGGCCGCAGGGATGCGGGCAGATGGTGCCGGTAATGAACGGCAGGGCGTTGCGCTCGACGATGATGTTGAGGGCGTCCTCGAAGCGGCCCTCGTCAACAGCCGCCAGGTAGGCGGGAATATCCTGCTGGATGGGGCAGCTCGTGCGGCACGGCGTGGTAAAACAGTCGGAAAGCGGGCTCTTGCCGGCGACCTTGCGATCGGGCAGCGGGCGCAACGGCTTCTTGTAGAGCGGGTTGGTGAGCGAGTCGGTCTGAATCGCGGTCACGGCCTCGAGCGAGACGCCCGCGAACGGCTTGCCGTCCAGATCGGTGAACTCGCCCGTCATCTGGCTAAAGCGCTCGTAGCCACCGGGCTTGAGCACGTCGGTCGCCAGGGTGACGGGCCAAATGCCGGCATCGTACAGGGCACGGATGTTGTAGACCGTGGCGCCGCCGGAGTAGCTGATGCGCAGTTTGCCATCGAACTGCTCGGTAATGCGGCGGGCAGCCTCGATAGTCAGCGAGAACAGCGAACGGCCGGACATGTACATCTCGGTGGAGGGCAGCTCGTTTCTCGTCACGTCGACGGGGAACGTGTTGGTCAGCTTGACGCCAAACTCCAGGCCGCGCTCGGCGCACAGGGCAATCAGGCGCTCGAACATGGGCACGGCATCGGCCCACTGCAGGTCCTCGCGGAAGTGCGTATCGTCGAAGACGATGTAGTCAAAGCCCAGCTCGTCGAGGCGCTGGCGGGCAAACTCATAGCCCAGCAGCGTGGGGTTGCACTTGATGTAGGTGTTGAGGCCCTTCTCGGCGATCAGATAGGTCGCGATGCGCTCGATCTCCGCCGGCGGGCAGCCGTGCAGGGTAGACTCGGTGATGGAGTTGGACACGCGTGCCGGGATGGACTCGACAAATGCGGCGTCGACATGCTCAAACTTGTCCAGGTTAGCGAGCGCCCAGGTGCGGCACTCGTTCCAAACCTCGGAGCCGCTGGCGTCCTTCATGCCCTCGATGTAGGCGTCGACCTTGGGGCTCTTGATGCCCTCGAGGTCATAGCCCACGGACATGTTGAAGACAAAGCCGTCCGGGCTTCCCAGGCCGTACTCGCGAGCGATGAGGTGGCAGGCGAACCATGCCTTCACGTACTCGGCAAAGGCCTGCGGAACCTCGAGCTCGGTCGACCACTCGCAGTTGTAGCACTCGTCCTGTGCCACGATGCAGGGCTTGTTCACACACTTGGAGAGCTCCTCGCCGTCCATAACCTGAACGGTCTTGAGCTCAAAGAAGCGGGAGCCGGCCACGTAGGATGCCACGATGTTCTGGGCAAGCTGCGTATTGGGACCGGCGGCCGGGCCAAACGGGGTCTCGATGCGCTCGTCAAAAATGGGAAGCGCGCCCTCCTGGTTGGTCGTGACCATCTTGCGCACGCCAAAGATGGCGCCCTGAGTCTTGTGCTCCTCGATGATCCAGTTCATCAGCTGCGAAAACGGGATCGGCCTCATGATGTCGCTCATAATGAGCTCCTCTCTGTAACGCCCGGCGAGACCGCGCGGCGGGCGCAAATACGGTGTAGCGCTAGCACAGCGCCGGCGACCCCGCGGAGGTCGCCTATACGCGCGTCGGATGCGGCGAAACATCCGACGCGCGTGAATCTACTTGTGAATTAGTAGGTGCGATCGTTGAGCGTGCTCCAGAGCTTCTTGGACTCAGCCATGGTCCACGCGTTGATCTTGTCCTCATCGATACCGACGAACTCGCGATCCTTGTACAGGACGCGGCCGTTGATGATGGTGGTGCGGCAGTTTTTTCCCATCATGCCAAAGAGCATATGGCCGTCGATGTTCTCCTCGCTCAGCGGCGTAAAGGGCTTGTAGTCCATAACGATGACGTCGGCAGCAGCGCCGGCCTCGAGCACGCCGAGCTTGCGATCGAAGTACTTGCTGGCCATCTTGGCGTTGTTCTCGAACAGCATCGTCATGGCCTCGCACCAGCCCACGTTGGGCATAGCGGCGTTGTGGCGCTGAATGATCAGGAAAACCTTGAGGCTCTCGAGCATATCGTGGGTGTAGGCGTCGGTGCCCATGCACACGGGGATGCCGCGGCGGAAGAACTCGAGCACGGGGGCGCAGCCCACGGCGTTTCCCATATTGGATTCGGGGTTGTTGACCAGCCAGGTGCCGGACTCCTTGACGATATCCATCTCGGCGGGCGTCACATGGATGCAGTGGCCGAGCATGGTGTCGGGACCGAGCAGGTTGTGCTGCAGCAGGCGCTCGACGGGGCTGATGCCGCCGCGGTTGAGGCGGGAGTCCCACACATCGTTCATGCCCTCGCACACGTGGATGTGGAAGCCGGTCAGGCCATTGTTGGCCTCGGCCATCTTATCCATGGTCTCGTCCGACAGCGTAAAGGTGGCGTGACCGCCAAACATTGCGGCGATCATGTGGTTGTCGTTATCGCGACGCTCCTTGGCGGCCCACTGGGCAAACTCGGCGTTCTCGGCAATGGCCTGGTCACATTTTTCCTGACCGCGGCGGTCGGAGACCTCGTAGCACAGGCACGAACGCATGCCCAACTCCTGAGCGGCGTCCTTAATGGTAAAGAGGCTGCCCGGAATCTCGCAGAAGCTCGCGTGGTGATCGAAGATCGTGGTAACGCCATCGCGGATGGAATCCAGAATCGTGGCATAGGCGCTGGCCTTGGTGCCGTCGAGCGTCAGGTTGTCGTCAATCTTCCACCACTGCTGCTCAAGATTCTCCAGGAAGTTGGTGGGGTTGCAGCCCTTAATGGCAAGGCCGCGGGCCAGACCCGAGTAGATGTGGGTGTGGCAGTTGATAAGTCCGGGCATGATGAGGTTGCCCTGGGCGTCGACGTACTCGGCATCCGGGTACTTGGCCTTGAGCTCGCGCTCGGGGCCCACCTCGACAATCGTATCTCCGCCAATGGCGACCGCACCGTTGGGAATGAACGGAGTCTGAGCGTTGCGGGTAAAGACGGAACCGTTAGCGACCAGAAGCATAAATGCTCCCTTCAACATCAGAGGCGGGGTTTGACAACTCTGACATGGCGGAAGTGCGAAGCGCCGGCCTACACCGGAAACGGGCCCTCTCCCGTCAACGCTTCACCAAAGGGACAAGCCCTTTGAAGTGCGGCTTGGCGCCGCATGGCGCCGGCGGACGAGGCGATGCGTCCGCCGGCGAATAGCACCGAATTGGTTACTTCTTGCTCTCGGGCAGGACCAGATTCACAGCGGCATCCTTGGCAGCATCGATGTGCTGAGCCACGACCGGCGTCTGCGGAAGGATCAGGTTGAGCACGATGGCCATGATGGCGGTGGGGGTCACGGCGTTGGAGCCGATGACGGTGGACACCCAGGTAGGCATACCCTCGCCGGCAAGGCAACCGCTGGCCATCCAGATACCCAGGCCAAAGACGACGGAGGTACCGACGATGGTGGTGGTGCGCTGCGTGAGGCCCTCGCGGGTGAACATGCGCACGCCGTTCATGGTGATGGTGCCAAAGACGCCGACGGTCGCGCCGCCGATGACGGGCTGCGGGATAGCGGAAAGGATGGCAGAGAGCTGCGGGAACAGACCGGCGATGGCAAAGACGGCCGCGATGATCACAAAGACCCACTTGTTGACGACCTTGTTGGAGCAGATGATGCCCACGTTCTGGCCAAGGGCGCTGGTGGGAAGACCGCCCAGCAGGCCGCCGACCATAGAGGTGAGGCCCTGAGACACGATAGCGCCGGAGAGCTCGCGCTCGGTGGGCATACGGTCGATGGAACCAAGGCAGGCAGCGGAGACGTCGCCGATAACCTGGATGGCAACCATGGGGAACACGACAGCGAGGGTAATGCAGACCTCGGGATCAAACTCGAGCGCGTAGGGCATGAGCTTGGGAAGAGCGAAGACCTGAGCGGTGGCGACGCTGGAGAAGTCGATCATGCCAAAGGGGATGGAGACGATCATGCCAACGATCATGCCAAAGAACACGGAGCCCAGCTTGAGCGTGCCCTTGCCAAAGTTGGCGAGCGCAAAGACCACGGCGAAGGTGATAAGAGCGACGCACCAGGCCTGCGGGGTGCCCCACAGCGGCGTGCCCATGCCACCGGCCATGTACTTGACGGCCGTGGGATAGAGAGAGACGCCAATGGAGAAGATGACCGTACCGGTCACGACGGGCGGGAACAGCCACTTGATCTTGCTGTAGGCCAGACCAAAGAGGACCGCAACGGCGCCGCCGACGATCTCGCCGCCCAACAGCGCGCCAAAGCTAAAGCCCGAGGCGCCCATGGCCTGCAGGGCCGGCAGGAACGCGAACGAAACGCCCATGACGATGGGCAGGCCGCCGCCGATGCGACGGAAGGGAGCGAAGGCCTGAAGGGCCGTGTCGATTGCCGAAAGAATGAGCGCAACCTGAATGATGTCGGTGCTCTGCTGGCTATTAAAGCCGTAGACGCCGGCCATGATGACCGCCGGGGTAATAATGCCGGCAAACGATGCCAGTACGTGCTGAAGGGCACACGGGATCATTTCCTTAACGGGCGGCATGCCTTCGCGAGTGAACAGGGCTTCAGTGCCGTTCGTAACCGTCTCCTGGGTCATTTGACCACCAATCCTCGAAGTAGTTGTTTTCGCATCTAACGCTCTATTGTGACGCAGTGCGGGGTTGAGGTTGTGCCTTCGTTGCATATCGTATTAAAGATGATTCTCATTCTCAATAATAATTTTTTGTTATCAGACTATTCTTCAGCTGAGATAATGCATTTCCGCAGGTCAAGAAAGTGTCTGGTCAAAATAACATCTAACTTTTCTTTTGCTCGACCGTTTACCGCCGAATTCCTACCGCTCGTCTGTATTACGCAATGTACCTGCGGATATACGAGATGATGAGCAGCGTGTTACCATGATAAAAAATTGTTATGAACGCCCTCAGGGCATTGGATTTCACCCAAAGGAGTTGCCCGTGAACGAGACCGTACGTCGCTTTTTGCCGATGGTCGATTTCCTGGAGCAGATACTCGGCAAAAACAGCGAAATCGTGCTGCACGATTTCTCGGATCCCGACCACGCCATCGTCGATATTCGCAACGGTATCGTGAGCGGTCGCAAGGTCGGCGGTCCTGCCACCGATCTGGCACTCAAGATCATGCACGACGCCAAGTATCGCGACCTGCCGTTTATTACAGGCTACGAGGGCCGCGGTGCCGGTGGCAAGACATTGGAGTCAGCGACGTACTTTATCCGCGAGAATGACGAGATCGTCGGCATGCTCTGCGTCAACACCGACCTCTCGACCGTGCGCTCCATCAACGCCATGGCACAGCAGCTCATGGCGTGCTTCGACGCGGCGCCGACGCGCACGGAGCCCGCCTCTATCGAGGTCGAAAGCCTTTCGGAGTCCACACAGGAGCTCATCGACCGCAGCATTGCCGAGCTGCTGAGCGCTCGCGGGCTGGATGTGGCGTCGCTTGGTCAAAGCGACCGCGTGGACGTCATTCGCCACCTCAACGGCAACGGAGTGTTCATGCTCAAGGGCGCCGTAGCCTGCGCCGCCACTGCGCTGGGCATCTCGGAGCCCAGCGTCTACCGCTACCTGCAAAAAGTCCGCAAGGAAGGCTAACCCGCTGACTCCTTGGGGACGGAGGAAAACGGATCATTTTTGTCGCATCGCTTGACAAAAGACCCTGCAGTTCACACGCACTGCAGGGTCTTTTTGCATGTCATGTTTAGTTGTTGCCAACACCTTAGAGAGCGGCGACGACCTCAATCTCGACCAGACCGCCAGCCGGAAGAGCGGCAACCTGGAAAGCACTGCGCGCGGGGAACGGAGCCTCGAACTTGGAGGCGTAGATCTCGTTCACGGCAGCGAAGTCGGCAATGTCGGCCAGGTAGACCGTGGTCTTAACGACATCGGCAAAGGTGGCGCCGGCAGCGATCAGCAGAGCCTCGACGTTAGCAAGGGACTGCTTAGCCTGGGCCTCGACGCCCTCGGGCATCTTGCCGGTTGCGGGGTCGATGCCCAGCTGGCCGGACAGGAACACCATGTTGCCGGTCTGGATGCCGGGGGAATACGGGCCGATGGCTGCAGGTGCGTTATCGGAAGACACGACAGTCTTGCTCATGTTTTTCTCCTTACGATCAGATAGAGAGCGTGAGCGCGGCGTTCACACCGGGAGGCACAATTCGGTCTGAACACCGCGCTTGATTTGGGATAGTACCCAAGGTTTCCGCGTGATGCAAGATTATTATCACCCTGCGAGAATATTTTATCGCCCAACGGCGCCTGTCGGCCGCTGAACGGCACGAACGGACGGTGAAGCTCAAAATGATCTGTTTCCCTCCGTTCCCATCGGATCAGGTGATTCATAGGGGACGGAGGGAAACGGATCATTTTTGCTGCAAGGGCTGCTGAAGACTTTATCCTGCTTGGGCCACAGGGCTCGTCCACCGCAACAGCACCACTATACTTTTGAGTATCTGAGCATTTTGAAAGGCAGGATATGACCGCAACCGCCAGTCGAACCACCAACCGCAGACCCGAGCTCTTGGCGCCCGCCGGAGGGCCCGAGCCCTTTGCCGCCGCACTCGCCGCCGGAGCAGACGCCATCTACTGCGGCATGGGCAGCTTCAACGCCCGCCGCAAGGCCACCAACTTTACCGATGAGGCCTTTGAGCAGGCCTGCCGTGCTGCACACCTGGCCGGGTCGCGCGTCTACGTCACGGTCAACATCGTCATCAAGCAGTCCGAGATGGGCGATGCGCTGCAACTCATCCATCGCTGCTCCACGCTGGGCGCCGACGCCTTCATCATCCAGGACTGGGGTCTGTTCTTTGAGGTCAAGCGCACGATGCCCGGCATCGAGACACATATCTCGACCCAGGCGAACATCCATGACGACCGCGGAACCCTTTGGTGCCGCGAGCAGGGCGCCGACCGCGTGACCCTCTCGCGCGAGCTTTCCATCGACGAAATTGCCGCCATTCACGATGCCGCGCCCGATGTGGACCTTGAGGTCTTTAGCCACGGCGCCATCTGCTTTTGCTACTCGGGTCTGTGCCTGCTGTCGAGCTTTGCCATGGCGGGCCGCTCGGCCAACCGCGGCATGTGCGCTCAGCCCTGTCGCCTGCCTTACGAGCTGATCGACGAGAACGGCCGCACGCTCTCCCCTGCCGGTCGCGAGCGCGCTCTATGCCCGCGTGACACCAACACCTCACAGCTCGTTCGCCGTCTGCATGACGCCGGCGCCGCGTCGCTCAAGCTCGAGGGCCGCATGAAAGCGCCCGATTACGTGTACTCCATCGTTGATGTGTATCGTCACGAAATTGATGACATGCTGGCAGGGGTCGCCGTTGCCAAGGACGAGAAAGCCGCCCGCCAGCGCCAGCTCAAGCGCTGCTTCAACCGCGACTTTACGCACGCCTATCAGGACGGCACCTCGGGCGACGAGATGATGAGCTACGAGCGTTCCAACAACCGCGGCCAGATCGTGGGCACGGTGCTGGGCAGCCGCCCGGCCAACCGCGATGTGCGCGGCCTCAAGCCCGACGACCGCCGTCGCCGTGCCGCCATCGTCCGCATTGAGCTGTTTGAGCCCGTGGGCAAGGGCGACCTGCTGGAGCTTCGCCACGACGATGAGTTCGACCAATTCCTGACCACCATTGCC
>CABQXG010000016.1 GCA_902468045.1 uncultured Collinsella sp. | reverse complement strand
TTCCCTGCGAAAGCGAGGCTTGGGATGCCTGCGAGCGCGCCGGCAAACAACGCGGCGGTCAACGCAAGGCGGGGGAGTCTTTTCATGGCAGCTTCCTTAGTCCTTAGCCAGAATGTCTGGTTGAATATCGGATTATCGACATAATATGCGAAAACCGCCGCAAGGGCGTCTGTCCCTTAGCGGCGGTTTTGACGTTTGTGCAGATAAAACCTACCAAAATAAACCTGTCCCTTTTTGGCAGGTTTTAGCTCAGCAGCATGCGGTCGTTGGCGAGCTCGCCGCCCGAGACCTCCTCGAACTTCTGCAGCAGGTCGGCTACGGTGAGCGACTTCTTCTCATCGCCTGCCACGTCGTAGATCACGTGGCCTTCGTGCATCATGATCAGACGGTTGCCCAGACGGATGGCGTCATTCATGTTGTGCGTGACCATGAGCGTGGTCAGGTGGTTCTCGTCGACGATCTCCTCGGTCAGGTTAAGCACCTTAGAGGCCGTCTTGGGGTCGAGGGCCGCGGTGTGCTCGTCGAGCAGCAGCAGGCGCGGCCTGGTGAGCGTGGCCATCAGCAGGGTGAGTGCCTGGCGCTGGCCACCCGAGAGCAGGCCGACCTTGGCGTTGAGACGCGTGTCCAGACCAAGGTCCAGGCGCTTGAGCAACTCAACGTACTCATCTTTCTCGGCCTTGGTGACGCCCCACGAAAGGCCGCGACGCTGGCCGCGACGCTTGGCGAGGGCCAAGTTCTCGGCAATCTGCATGTCGGCAGCGGTACCGCGCATGGGGTCCTGAAACACGGGGCCCAGGTACTTGGCGCGCTGCGACTCGCTCAGGCGCGAGATGTCGGTGCCGTCGAGCTCAATAACGCCCGAATCGAGCGGGTACACGCCGGCGATCATGTTGAGCAGCGTGGACTTGCCGGCGCCGTTGCCGCCGATCACGGTTACAAAGTCGCCGTCATTCAGGGTGAGGTCGACGCCGGTGAGCGCGCGCTTCTCGGTGACGGTGCCCTTGTTAAAGGTCTTCTTGACATGCGAGAGCTTAAGCATCTGCCTCATCTCCCTTCGTGTAGGAGCTGCGGAGCTTATATCGCTCCCAAACCACGGGCACGCACAGGGCCACAGCGACAATTACGGCGGAGAGCAGCTTCATGTCGTTGGCGTCCATGCCCAACTGCAGCACGATGGCGCGGATAAGGAAGTACACCACGGAGCCAAAGACGGCGGAGGCAAGACGGACGCTAAACTGCGTGAGGCCGCCGGGCAGCAGACGGCCGAGCACCTCGCCGATAACAATGGCGGCAAGACCGATAACGATGGCGCCAGTGCCCATGCCAATGTCGGCATACTTCTGGCTCTGGCAGATGAGTGCCCGAAAGGCCGATGAGGGCGTTGGAGAGCACGAGGGCGATCATCTTGGTGGAGTTGGTGTTGACGCCCAGAGCGCGGATCATGTACTCGTTGTTGCCGGTGGCTCGCAGCGCCGAGCCGATCTCGGTGCCAAAGAACCAATACAGGATGGCAACGATAGCCACGGCGAGCAGGATGCCCAAGATGATGGCAACGGTGGACTGCGGCAGACCGGTCATATTGCTGACGGCCGAGAACACGGTGCCCTTGGCAAGAATGGGCGTATTGGACTTGCCCATGATGCGCAGGTTGATGGACCACAGGCTGATCTGGGTGAGGATTCCGGCGAGGATCGCAGGAATCTCAAAGACGGTGGTCAAAATGCCCGTGACGGCGCCCGCGATGGCGCCGGCGCACATGCCGGCCAGCACGGCGAGCAGCGGGTCGACGTTGTTATTGACGATGAGCACAGCGCAGACGCAGCCGCCGAGGGCAAAGCTGCCGTCGCAGGTCATATCGGGAATGTCGAGCAGGCGGAACGTGATAAACACGCCAAGCACCATAATGCCCCAGAGGACGCCCTGCGAAACGGCGCCCTGCAATGCAATGAGCATGCTTCATACCTCCTAGAATAGGGTGGACACGTGATTTTCCATAATAGCGGTAACAATGCATAGAAGAGTTACGGACAGACGTTTTGTTTTACCTGAAACAAGCAGGGCGGACGCCGGTCTACAGCGCCCGCCCCTGTGGCTCAGATATTGAATAACGCGGCTAAAGCGCGAGCACGGGCTCTAGACGCATGCCGCGTATGGCATTACGCGTCCAGGGCGGAAAGGTCGATGCCCAGGGCCTCGGCCATTTCGTCGTTCTTGACGACGACCAGGTCCTTGCTCGAGAGGTGCTTGATCGGCATATCCTCGGGCTTGGCCTCGCCCTTCAGGATCTTAACGGCCATCTCGCCCGCGGCGTAGCCCAGGTCCTCATAGTTGATGGAGAGGGTAAACAGGCCGCCGGCCATGCACATACCCTCCTCGCCAGTCACGAAGGGAAGCTTGTTTTCCTTGCAGATCTGGCCGACCTGCGAGGCACCCGCGGCGATGGTGTTGTCGGTGGGGGAGTACAGCGCGTCGACCTTGCCCACGGCAGACTCGACGACGGACTGAATCTCGTTGGAGCTCGAGACGGTGAAGTCAGTGTACTCGAGGCCCAGCTTGTCGAGCTCCTTCTTGGCGGCCTTGATCTGGACGTCGGAGTTGGACTCGGCGGTGCAGTAGAGCAGGCCGACCTTTTTAACGTCGGGCAGGACCTTCTGCATCATCTCGAGCTGCTCGGCGACCGGGGTGAGGTCGGAAGCGCCCGTGACGTTGGTGCCGGGCTTGTCGTTGTCCTGGACCAGGCCGGAGGCGGCGTAGTCGGTGATGGCGCAGCCCACGATGGGGATATCGGCCGTGGCGCCGGCGGCAGCCTGCGCGGCGGGCGTGGCGATGGCATAAATCAGGTTGACGTTGTCGCCCACAAACTTGTCGGCAATGGACTTACACGTGGACTGGTCGTTCTGGGCGTTCTTCTGGTCGATCTTGACCTTAAGGCCGCTCTCCTTGATGGCCTTGACAAAGCCGTCGTTGGCGGCATCGAGTGCGGAGTGCTCGGTGAGCTGCAGAACGCCGATGGTGTAGTCGGAACCGGCGGCAGCAGAGCCGGAGCCAGAGTTGCCGCCGCATCCGGCGAGCGGGGCGAGCGCGAGCAGGCCGGCGGAGACCAGAAGGCTCCTGCGGCTGATGGTGATGTCCTTCATATCATTACCCCCAGTATAAAAATGGCTGGAAACACTGCACTGGGACAAAGTGCAAGTGGAACTATAGTAGCGCTGATGTCCATTTTTACAACAGCCTGCGGGTTTTTTAATACAGAATCGGATGGGCGGTACGGGTAGTCGAATGGGCGGCGGAGGGTCTTATGCGGCGGAGGAGGCGTCGTCCTCGTCCAGGGCGGCGAAGAGCTTCTTGCCGTCGAGGAGACGTGTGGTGACGTTTCTCATTCGGCCAATCTCTACGGTACGCAACGTGTCATCGGCGCCTCGGGCGTCGTAGACCGTTCCCAGCAGATACGAGATGCCATCGCGCTGCCTGATGGCAAAGGGACGGAGTGTCATCCGTGCTGCTTCGGTTTCGCCACGCGTCGTGACGCTCGAAATATCAAAACTCACCGTGGTTCCGTGGTCGATGGCCTGCTCGACGAGCTCGCACGTGTCGATGCGCTTGATGGGCGTGCGTGTTGCCTTGGTAGCCTTGCTGCCTGCGCTTGGAGCAGGTTCGGGTGTATCGAGATAGCCGCGAACGTCGGCACTCGCCATGGCAACTAAGTGCTGCGCCATGCTCTTGCGGATGGCGATAGGCGTGGAGCGGTTGCGCATGACCATGCCGTGAAGCCGGATGATCTCCTCGTCGGTGAGTGGACGGGTCAAGAGCCGATACCCCACGCCGCGCTTGTATTCAATCTCATATCCGGCATGGCGAAGCGCGGAGATGGCGGTGTAGATGCTGCGCCGCGCTGCCGAGATGGGCATGCGGGCGGGGTCATCGGGATGGGCGAGGCGCCGGATCAACTCATCGGAAAGCATGGCCTTGTCCTCGCCGGTGTTTTCGCTTAATAGTTGCAGGATGCGAACGGCGCGATAGGCTGCCATCGAGGCGGCGCCCCTCGTCGTGGTGTCGTAGGTTTCAACAGCGGCTTCGGTCATGGTGCCCACGTCCTTTCCGTTTTGGGTGGCGACGGTATGGAGCCTAGAACGTGGGGCTTTCCCAGGGGCGCAGGGCGCTCTGGGCGGTCGGTAGTCGTCGGCAAACGGCGGGTCGAGTTTTCAACAGCCCTGCTCAACTGACCAAAAACTTGCCAGAAGCTTGACGGATGCTGTTGAAAAAAGCGTCTCTCGACCGATGTCGAGAGACGCTTATGCGATGAGCGTTGGCGTGTGGCGACGCGAGCTAGCGTCCGACGATTAGAAGTCGGCGTTGCCCACGGTGCGCGGGTGCGGCAGGACGTCGCGGATGTTGCCCACGCCGGTCAGATACATGACCAAGCGCTCGAAGCCCAGACCGTAGCCGGCGTGCTTGCAGGAACCGTAGCGGCGCAGGTCAAGGTAGTACTTGTACTGCTCGGGATTCATGCCCAGGTCCTTGATGCGGGCCTCGAGCAGATCCAGGCGCTCCTCGCGCTGGGAGCCGCCGATGATCTCGCCGATACCGGGAACCAGGCAGTCGGCGGCGGCGACGGTCTTGCCGTCCTCGTTCATGCGCATGTAGAACGCCTTGATCTCGGCCGGGTAGTCGGTCACGAAGGTCGGGCGCTTAAAGTGCTCCTCGGTCAGGAAGCGCTCGTGCTCGGTCTGCAAGTCGATGCCCCAGCTGACGGGGTAATCAAACTGGTGGCCAGCAGCGACGGCCTGCTCCAGGATCTCGACGGCCTCGGTGTAGGTAACGCGGGCAAAGTCGGAGTTGGCGACATGGTCCAGGCGCTCGAGCAGACCCTTGTCCACAAACTTGTTGAGCATATTAAGCTCGTCGGGGCAGGTTGCCATGACGTCCTTAAGGACGTACTTGAGCATGGCCTCGGCGTTATCCATGTAGTCGTTAAGGTCGGCAAAGGCCATCTCGGGCTCGATCATCCAAAACTCGGCGGCGTGGCGCGTGGTGTTGGAGTTCTCGGCACGGAAGGTGGGGCCAAAGGTGTACACGTCGCCAAAGGCCATGGCAAAGTTCTCGGCATTGAGCTGGCCGGACACGGTGAGGCTCGCATGCTTGCCAAAGAAGTCCTGGCTCCAGTCGACCTCGCCGGACTCGGTGAGGGGCGGATTTTTGGGGTCGAGCGTGGTCACGCGGAACATCTCGCCGGCGCCCTCGCAGTCACTCGTGGTGATGATGGGGGTGTTGACGTAGACAAAGCCCTGCTCCTGGAAGAAGCGGTGGATGGCGGCAGCCGCGACAGAGCGGATGCGGAACACGGCGCGGAACAGGTTGGTGCGCGGGCGCAGATGCTGCTGGGTGCGCAGGAACTCGACGGTTGCGCGCTTCTTCTGCAGCGGGTAATCCGGGGCGCTCGTGCCCTCGACCTCGATGGAGGTGGCAGAAAGCTCGAAAGGCTGGGGCGCATCGGGGGTCAGCTTGACGGTGCCGGTGCAAATGAGTGCGGCCGAGACGTTTTGATGGGCGATCTCGTCGTAGTTGTCGAGTGCCTCGCGGTTCATGACGACCTGCAGGTCGCGGAAGCAGCTGCCGTCGTTGAGCGTAACAAAGCCAAAGTTCTTCATGTCGCGGACGGACTTGACCCAGCCGGCGACGGTGACGGTCTGGCCGCCGAGCGACTCGGCATCGGCATAGAGCTGCGCGATTTTGGTGCGGTTCACGTATCCTCCCATAACGGTTGAATGATAGTTATCCATACAGTTCGATATTCTAGCAGCTCGGCTCATTTGGGCTATACAGATAAGGCATTGGCGGGATGGTTTTTCAAACGCCAAGCGCCCGCGGCCAAATGGTCGCGGGCGCTTGGCGTGGTGCCTTTTGGCTGTGTGGCGTGGGGCCTGGCTACTTGGTCTTGGCAACCAGCAGCGGGTCGCCAAGCTTGACGAGCGGGTTGCCGCCGATAAGCGTTCCAGACTCGCCGACATGGTCGATGCTCTTAAGACGATCGAGCTCGGAGACAATGACGGTCACGATGTCCTCGTGACCAGCGGCCTTAATGGCCTCGCGGTCGAAGCTGATGAGCGGCTGGCCTGCCTTGACCACATCGCCCATCTCGACAAAGCGGGCAAAACCCTTGCCGTTCATTTCCACGGTGCCCAGGCCAACATGGATGAACACGCGAAGACCGTCCTCGGTGATCATGCCAATGGAGTGGTTGGTGACAGTGGTGGCGCCGATGCGGCCGTTGGCGGGCGCATAGATGGTGCCGGTAATGGGCTCGATGCCATAGCCCTGGCCAAGCATGCCCGAGGCGATCGTCTCGTCGGGAACCTCGTCCAGGTTGATGAGCACGCCGTTGACGGGGGCATAGATGACGCCTTCGCGGGTAGCGAAGCTTGCTGCGGGCGGAACGGACGCCTCGCCGGTCGAGGTGAAGGTGGACTTAAGCGAATCGAGCAGACCCATAGTTGCCTCCAACTTAAATAGGCGCATATCGCGCGTTTGGTTTGCCGGAAACGTTTCACATGTGTTTCGCGGCTTGGTCAACGCCCCTATTCTACGCTGCTCAACGATACCTCTGAACTGGGATTATGTGATATATCAGTTGAAGGGAAACTTATTGCCGGAGTGTTTCTGCGCCACGGGTTCAAGTGGGGTACGCTTGAAGGAGAAAAACAAGGGCGCATAATTTGCGCGAAGGGAGCACATATGATTGTCGAGAACCATGCGCTGTGGGGCGAGGAGCCGACCGAGGATTATCCGGCGACGTTTACGTATTTGGGTGCCGAGCCGTTGCCCGATAAACCGAATGACCGACGCCCCGCGGTGATTATCTGTGGCGGAGGTGCGTTTACGCATATCGCTCCGCATGAGCAGGATCCTGTGGCGTTTGCATTTTTGGATCACGGTTACCAGGCCTTTGTGCTCAACTATGTCACGAGTTCTACGGGTGACGTGAGCTTTCCGTACCCCCAGGCAGATCTTGCCAAGATGGTCGCCACGGTGCGCGCCAACGCCGACGAGTGGCATGTCGATCCTAAGCGCGTGTGCGTCGTGGGCTTTTCTGCTGGCGGCATGATTTGCGCCTCGCTGGCAACACAGTGGAAGACCGGCCCCTTTGCGGCACTTGCCGGGGCGCGTCCGGACGACATTCGTCCCGATGCCGTGGTGCTGGGCTATCCATTGCTCGACTTTGCCTATGTGCGCGACATGCAGACGCGCGATCCGCGCATTGACTTGCGTGTGCCCAAGACGGGCGGCAAGACGGGGCGCGATTTGCTCAACGACTACCTGTCGATGGTGACAGGCGGCGAGGCAACTGACGAGCATCTGGCCGACATCTGCCCCACCACGCATGTTTCGCGTCAGATGCCACCGACCTTTGTGTGGGGCGTGTCCGACGACAAGACGGCGCCGATCGCGCAGGTCTATCCGTTTGCCCAACGCATGGCAGAGGAGGGCGTCCCTTGCGAGATGCACGTCTTTGACCAAGGTGGTCACGGCCTTTCGCTCGGCAACGCCAACACCGCGGTCGACAACGAGGACAAGCAGGTGGCGGTCCGTCCCTGGATCCGCCTGGCCTTCCGCTTCCTGGGGCGCCATCTGTAAGAGGACGGGCATCCCAGCCCTTCAATAACTTGCGGTGAAATAGTTCCTATCTGGGGCATCAACCAGCCCATCCAGGAACTATTCCACCGCAACTTCGTTTTTGATGCCCCGCCCGGAAACTGCGCCCCAGTTTTGCCTTTCAAGGTGGGACGCAGTTTCCCATAGGGCCTCGACTGGGAAAGCGCGTCCCGTTTCGAGCGGGGATTCCGGGATGCATTTTCCGTAAGAGGCCTGTTTGGGAAACCATATCCCGTTTCGGGCCGGAATTCTGGGATGTAGTTTCCCCGAGAGGCCTCATCGGGAAACTATGGCCCTGAACTCTCCTGCCTGTCCCCATTGCGCCAATTTGCTGATTGAACATCGTTGCATGTTCGCGCTATCATGCATGGTTAAAATTGGTTAGCCATGGCAAACGGTTAGCCTTGGTGAACATAAATACAACGCCCTGTGGGCGCCGGGGGAGGAACACGGACGTGAAGCTCGATACACTCGAGATTGGAAAGGACGCCGTTGTCGCATCGGTGGCATCGGACGATCAGGCACTCCGACAGCATATTTTGGACATGGGTCTAACGCCGGGCACCGAAGTCACCATGATGAAGTACGCCCCCATGGGTGACCCGCTCGAGATCCGCCTGCGTGGCTACGAGTTGACACTGCGCAAGGACGATGCCGCTCGCATCGAGCTCGTGGGTATTCACGACACCGATACGGGTCCGCGCGCTAACGCCGCAATCGGCACGACGGAGCATCCGGCCCTGGGCGAGGGGACGTATTCGCCCCGTGCGGCAAAGACGGCCGTGCCCGAGGGCGCGCCGCTGCACTTTGCCCTCGCC
The DNA here is from genome assembly GCA_902468045.1 of uncultured Collinsella sp. GTDB lineage: Bacteria > Actinomycetota > Coriobacteriia > Coriobacteriales > Coriobacteriaceae > Collinsella. The sequence goes on along the minus strand of CABQXG010000016.1, from coordinate 3,237 downwards.
GGCAACCAAAACTGCGGCAAGACCACGTTATTCAACCAGCTGACGGGCTCCAACCAGCACGTCGGTAACTTTCCCGGCGTGACGGTCGACCGCAAAGATGGCACCATCCGTAACCATCCCGAGGCGAGCGTTACCGACCTGCCCGGCATTTACTCCCTGTCGCCGTACACAGGCGAGGAGGTCGTGAGCCGTCAGTTCATCCTCGACGAGCGCCCGGACGCCATCATCGACATCATTGACGCTACCAACATCGAGCGTAACCTGTATCTGACACTGCAGCTCATGGAGCTCGACCGCCCCATGGTCATCGCGCTCAACATGATGGACGAGGTGACCGCCAACGGCGGCGCCGTGGACGTCAACCTGCTCGAGAGCCTGTTGGGTGTGCCCGTTGTTCCCATTAGCGCTGCCCGCAACGAGGGTATCGGCGAGTTGGTGGATCATGCCTTGCACGTGGCGCGGTTCCGCGAGCGCCCCGGTCGCCTGGACTTTTGCGCGCCCGACGGTCCGGACGGCGGTGCGCTGCATCGCTGCATCCACGGTATTGCTAACCTGATCGAGGACCATGCCGTGACGGCGCACATCCCGGTGCGCTTTGCGGCGACCAAGCTGGTCGAGGGCGATGAGCTGGTAACCGAGGCGCTTCACCTGGATCGCAATGAGCTCGACGCTATCGAGCACATCATTACCCAGATGGAGGGCGAGGCCGGCACCGACCGCCTATCTGCGTTGGCCGATATGCGTTTTAGCTTTATCGGCGACGTGTGCGGGCGTTGTGTCGTCAAGCCGCACGAAAGCCGCGAGCACGTGCGCTCCGTCAAGATTGACCGCATCCTGACAGGTCGTTACACAGCCATTCCGGCGTTTCTGGTGATCATGGGCCTCGTCTTTTGGCTGACGTTTGGCGTGATCGGCGCGGCGTTGCAGGGACTCATGGAGGACGGCATCGCTGCCATCATCGCCTCGGCCGATGCGGGCCTCAAGGCGTTCGGCACCAACGACGTAGTGCGCTCGCTGGCTGTCGACGGCGTGCTTACGGGTGTGGGCAGCGTGCTGACCTTCCTGCCGATTATCGTCGTGCTCTTTTTGTTCCTCTCCATTCTGGAAGACTCCGGATACATGGCGCGCGTGGCCTTTGTCATGGATAAGGTGTTGCGTCGCTTTGGCCTGTCGGGCCGCAGCTTTGTGCCCATGCTCGTCGGTTTTGGCTGCACCGTGCCGGCTATCATGTCGACCCGTACGCTCCCATCCGAGCACGACCGCAAGATGACGGTCATGCTCACGCCGTTTATGAGCTGCTCAGCCAAGTTGCCGGTTTACGGCTTGCTGTGCGGGGCGTTTTTCCCGCAGGCGACGGTTCCCGCCATGGTCTCGCTCTATCTGATCGGTATCGTGGTCGGCTGTATCGCGGCTTTGGTGCTCAACCGCACGGCATTTAAGGGCGACCCGGTGCCGTTTATCATGGAGCTTCCCAATTACCGCCTGCCGAGCGTCAAGACGACGGTGATGCTGGCATGGGATAAGGCCAAGGACTTCATCACCAAGGCCTTTACCATTATCTTTGCCGCTACGGTGGTCATCTGGTTCCTGCAGACGTTCGATATCCGCTTTAATGTGGTCGCCGACCAGTCGCAAAGCCTGCTTGCCGGTCTGGGTAGCATCATCGCGCCGGTGTTGGCCCCGCTCGGCTTTGGCGACTGGCGCGCCTCGACGGCGCTCGTCACCGGACTTATCGCCAAGGAGAGTGTCATCTCGACACTCACGGTGCTTTTGGGTGCAACCTCGCCCGCGGCATTGTCAACCATGTTTTCGCCGTTTACCGCCTACGTGTTCTTGGTCTTTACGCTGCTGTACCCGCCTTGCGTGGCCGCTATCGGCGCTGTCAAGAGCGAGTTGGGCGCGCGCTATGCCGTGGCCGTATTCGCGTTTCAGGTCGCCGTTGCCTGGATCGTGGCGTTTGTCGTGCATTCGGCGGGCATATTACTGGGGTTGGCTTAGTTATTTATTGACGGCGCAACCTCTGTGTATCGAATTGTTTCGGTCCCGTGTCCGTTACTGACGGATGCGGGACCGTTGCTATATAATCGCCTCCGCTCAAAATGATTGGAGATGCTATATATGAGTCAGGCAAGGCAAGACGGCATCACGCTCAGGCAGTGGCTCCCACTCGTCGGGCTCACCTGCTGTGCGTTCGTGTTCAACACGTCGGAGTTTATGCCCATCGGCCTTTTGACTGATATCGCCGCGTCGTTCTCGCTCACCGAGGCCCAGGCGGGCATCATGATCTCGGTCTATGCCTGGGGCGTCATGCTGCTGTCGTTGCCGCTCATGGTGTTCGCCTCGCGCTTTGAGTTCAAGCGGATGCTGCTGGGCGTGCTTGCCGTGTTCTCGCTCGGTCAGTTCCTGTCCGCTGTGGCGCCGACCTATCCCATCCTGGTCTGCGCGCGCCTGGTGGTCGCTTGCGCACATGCCGTGTTCTGGTCAGTCGCCTCGATTATGGCCTCGCGCCTGGTCGACACTCGCCACGGCGCGCTCGCCATCAGCATGATCGCTACGGGCTCGTCCATCGCGCAGATCTTTGGCCTGCCCCTCGGTCGCGCCATTGGCCTGGCCGTGGGCTGGCGTATGACGTTTGCCGTGGTCGGAGCGCTGTCTGCTGTCGCGGTCGTCTACCAGGCAACGGTGTTCCCGGCCATGCCGGCGGGTGAGCGCTTTACCGTCAAACAGCTGCCCGAGCTGCTCAAGAACCCGCTCCTCATCGCGCTCTACGCAGTCACGGTCTTCATGGCGACCGGCTATTACGCAAGCTACAGCTATATCGAGCCTTTCCTGGCTCAGGTCGCCCATGTCGACGCAAGCGCTATCACCATGACGCTGACGGCGTTCGGCTGCTCCGGTCTGCTCGGAAGCTGGCTGTTCGGCCGCCTGTTCGATGGGCATCGCTTCCCGTTCTTGGCTATCACGCTCTCCGGCGTGCCGGTGGCCCTGCTGCTCATGGGGCCGGCCGCATCGTCGCTCGTGACAGTGCTTGCCGTCTGCGCACTGTGGGGTTGCTGCGCCACGGCCTTTAACGTGGCGTTTCAGGCCGAGCTCATCAAGCACACGCCGGCAGATTCGTCGGCCGTCGCCATGTCGATCTTCTCGGGCCTGTTCAATCTGGGCATTGGCACGGGTACCGCTATCGGCGGAGCCGTGGTTTCGGGTCCCGGTATCGCCTGGATCGGCTTCGCGGGCGGG
>CABQXG010000015.1 GCA_902468045.1 uncultured Collinsella sp. | reverse complement strand
CGCAAGGGTAATCTCGACATCGCGGTAGCCCGCCATGCTAATGGAGATGCCGCCGTTAAAGTCGTACGCGTCGAGAAGCGTCGCCTCGTCTACATAGCCTTCCGAAAGTGGCGCGACCTCAAAGATGGCGGTGCCTTCGTCATCGGTCGTGGCGGCGAGCTGCTTGCCTGCGGCATAGCGCGATGTGAGCGTGACCTGGGCACCCGTGATGGGCGTATTCTTGTTGGCGACGTCGACCACGACCACACCAAACATGGTGCGCGAGAGAACGAGCACCCTGAAGGGGTCTTTTTCGTCGGCATAGGCTTCGGTGGGCGCGAACGGCAATATGAAGGCGTTTGCGCTTCCCGGCACGCGCGGCAACATAATGCTCACCAGCGAGGACGCTCCGGCAACAAGTAACGAACGGCGATCAAGCATCTTTGGCTCCCATCCCGCAAATATCGGAGGAAATAATCCAATTTTGCGAGAAGGTGCCACGTGGCGGTAGTGCCGTTCAAGGGTCAAAATGTCCAAATTAATCGAGCGAAGCGCCGGGTTCCGGAACGCGTTCGATGCGCTTGGCAGCCCGGTCGCTAACGCAACATATGCGCGACCAGCTCGGCGCGGGTTCCGATACCGAGCTTGGCATACACTCCTGATAGGCGGTTTTTGACGGTGCCCGACGATACTCCCATATGGCGTGCGATTTCGGCGTTGGTCCATCCACGACAGGCGAGCATGGCCATGGTGAATTCCGTGGTCGTTAAATCGTCGGCCACTTCCTCGCCCGAATCGGGGTTGTGGATGCGCCGCCAGCCGTAGCTGAATCGATACGTAATCTCGATGATGCGTGCGAAATCGTCAGGGTATTGCGATTTTAGGCATGCCTCGATGAGTCCCTGCAAAAGGCCGTGGTGCTCGCCAATGAGCTCGATAAGGCCGTCGGGGCGCGCAATGTTCCAAGCGGCTCCGAAGTGCGTTTTTGCGGCGTCGATGTCCTTGAGGCTCATGCATGCCAGGTGCAGGAATAGTTCCGAGATCGGATAGCTTCCCTGTTTCATAATCAGGGCGTTTTCCGCCATGCCCAGGCTGCGGCCGTATTCGCCGCGCAGATACAAGGCGTGCGCCATCACGTAGCTGGCGAATAGGCGCAGACCTTCGGGCAGATGCGCCGCAAGTGGATAAAACTCTTCAGCAGAATACGGGGAAGGCAAGTGCAGCAGGACGCTCGCGGCCGAGGCGAACAGGATATGCGTGGCGTGGATGGCGGGCGATTCCTCGTCGGCCGGCGTATCGAGGATGCCAGCAAGGCACCGGCGGGCGTCGGCGATACGGTTGAGCGACAGACTGGCGTATCCGCAGATAAAGCATGCAGGATAGCGCAGCGCGGGATCAGTGGCGTCAAGATAGGGGCGCGCCGTCTTGGCAGCGATGGCGGCCTGTCCACGAAAGTACAGCGCTTCTGCCGTGGCAATGGCGCGCGAATCGGGGTCGGAAATGCCTGCAACCGCAGCGTCAATCTGCCCCGGCACAAAGGCGGTGCACATCAACGGCATGGGAACGCGTGGGTAGCCATCGCAGTCCATCTTCCATCTCCCATCAGGTGGCAACAATGCAGCAATTGTACTCCTGTTGCTCGGGACTGGAATTTTTGGGTATTGCCTACGATTATGCCGAACGCATAAAGGAAGAGTCTATTGGCGATGCTCTCAAGGTGGCTACCGAAGCCAAGCTGACCTCGATATTAGGAAAAATTGCCACCCCTGCAAAAAGCTCTGTCGCAGTGATGGGAAACGCATCTTCTGGGCATTCCGGCGTCTCCAGCTAGCGCTGGACTGCTGCTGTCGCCTGCGCGTTGGCGAGCGGAGCGTGGGGACCGTCCGGCGACCAGCGGTGACGGGCGAGCCCTGCCGCGTGCGTGGGCCTCCATCGGCGTAGACCCATGACCCCTATGGCATCGGAGAAGTCCACCATCGCGTCCAGGACCTTACCGTCCGGCACGCCCAGCCTAGCGGCTCCCTTGAACCCAAGGTTGAAGGGGGGTGTTGTACAAGGCATATGGGGCCGAGTGGAAGTGGATCAAAAGAGCGTTACTTGACGTTTCATGCATAATGCCAACCGCCCCGCGATATCACGTTCGCAGCGCGCAGGGGCCGGAGAATCTTCGCGATGAGAGTTGACGTCTAATACCTTGCATCGTATAGTGTGTATAGCATAGTATATGACGAGAGGAGGTGTGCGGATGGAGGCACAGATGAAGCGCGGCTTCCTGGAGGCCTGCGTGCTCGCGGCCGTCTCCGGCGAGGAGTCCTACGGCTACCAGATCGTGAAGGACGTACCGGCGAGCATGGGGCTCACGGAGTCGACGCTCTACCCGCTGCTCAAGCGCCTGGAGAAGGCCGGGTGCATCACGGCGCGCTCCGCCGAGCACAACGGGCGGCTGCGCCGGTACTACCGCATCACGGACGACGGGCGAGCGCGCATCGAGGAGTTCCTGGCCGAGTGGCCGTCCGTACGGGAGATTTACGCATACGTTGAGGAGGCGCACCATGACGCGCGATGAGTTTCTGGGCCGGTTGGGCGAGCTGCTCGCCTGCCTGCCGGCCGAGCAGGTGGAGGAGACCAAGGCGTTCTATGCGGAGGCCATCGCCGACCGCATGGAGGACGGTATGAGCGAGGAGGAGGCCGTGGCCGCCATGGGCACGCCCGGCGAGGTGGCGGAGGCCACGCTCGACGACCTGCCCGCCGTGCCGCGCGCGATCGCGAGGACGCGCCGGCGCAGCACCGCGCTGCTGTGGGTGCTGGCCATCGTGGGCTCCCCGGTGTGGGTGCCGCTGCTCGCCGCCTTCGCCGCCGTGGCCGTCACGGTCTATATCTGCATCTGGGTGCTGGCGCTCTGCGTGTGGATCGTCGCGGTGGCACTCGGGGGCGTGGGCGTAGTTGGGCTCCTGCTTGCCGTAAGCGGCGTCATCATCGGCCACTTCCCGTACGCCCTCGCCTCGGCGGGCGTGGGGCTCGGCCTCGTCGGCGTGGCGCTCTTCGTTGGTGCTGGCGCTTGGGCCGCCTCAAAACAAATTGCGCGCCTCTCGGCGCTCTGGGCGAGGAAGGCCGCCTCGCCCTTCTGGAAGGGTAAGGGCGAGAAGGGCGGCGCTGCCGCGCATCTCGCGGCGTAGAAAGGAGTGAGTACCATGACCAGTGCGAAGAAGATCTACCTCGCCGTGGCGGGCGGGCTCGTTGCCGCGGGGGTTGTCCTCGCGGGCATTGGCTTTATCGCTTCGGGTTTCGACCCGGCCGTGTTCACAACCCAAGTCGACCCGCGCTACAGCACCATCGTGCTCGGCGGCGTCGAGGTGGACGACCCGATGGGCCTCCCCCTCATCGAGCAGCTCGCCAATCTGGGCGAGATCGACACCTCCGGCATCACCGCGTCTGAGTCCCCTGCTGCTCCGGAGGCGCCCACCGCTCCCTAAGCATAGCGCGCCCGGCGCCAACCCGGGCGGGGCGAGCGGCAGTGACGAGCGCGCCTCGCGGACCCGGTTCTCGATCTCGCGCGGCGTGGACCTCGCGAGCCTGCGCGGGCGGCTACTGCGGTCGGACATGGGCTCTCCGGACCTGCTGCGGCGCAGCCACTTGCTCGCCGTCTGGCGGCTGACGCCCATCTGACGCGCGGTCTCGGCGACGCCGAGGCCGGACTCTATGCGCGAGACGAGCGTCTCGCGCCCCCTCGGGGTGAGCCTTGCGTTAGGATGTTGCTCCATGGGAGGGCTCCTCTGCTGTTCGTCTAGACAACTCACAGCATGTGGGAGCCCTCCCTATTTGTCACTACCCGGGTGTAAACAACCTATTGGCACAGAACAGCTAGAACAACCGATGCCGCCTCACTGCGCCGAGAACCCCCCGGCGCCGTGAGGCGGGCGGCGGAGTGAGCCAACAGCAAAGCCATGCCGCTATTAGTAGCCTGTCGCCAGCAATCTGCAAGTCACTAGCACCCCACAGCCGTGCCGGCAGCATCCCTTGGTCGCCATATCAGCCGCACGGTATAATCTATCCATCGATATATTGGTTGAACCATGGTGTCTCTGCTGTGACCATAAACTTCCGCAAGACGCTAGGACCTTGTTCTAAGGAGATCTGGTGGAGAATGGTCAAGAGAACCCACCACAAGACCAGGCGCTTGCCCATAGAGTCAGGTGGGCTGACCTCGACAGCGTATTCGAGCACATGGGCGACAATGCTAGCGTTGGAGAGGCAAGTAACGGCATCCACCTCATAAATGACCGGGAGCACGTCGCCGTGCGCCAGGACCACGAGGTTCGCATCCCCAATGAATACCTGCAGGAATCATACGTCGGACAGCGCGACAGCGACCTGAGAAAAGCAAGGGAGATGCTCCTTCAGGCCAAGCAGGAGCGCCCTTCCTACAAACCTGACATCCTTTTAGGTCTTGCGACAACGTTCCTGGGCTGGTTTCTCGGGGGTTTGTCGTCATCTGTCAATCTCGCATCTTTGCCCGGTATCTTGATGCTCTGCGTAGCACCGTGTGGCGCAGTAGGACTCTTTGTCGCTTTTATCTTTATCCGAAAAGAAGAGAAGCAGGGCAAATCTGATCTGGCCGAGCGCGTCCTAGAACACCTGGCGGATCCCGATGACAAGGAGACCAAGACCGATGAACATTAATGATACGAGCACGCAGCTGCTCTTTACCACGGTCCCCATCGTGGGCATTACTACCGAAGGCACGGGCGTCTCGGGTACAGGATTCTTCTTTTCCTATGACCTTGAAGACGGGCGAAAAGTGCCCCTGCTCATTACCAACCACCATGTCCTCAAGGATGTGATTCAGGGTCGCTTCGTCATCAATCTAGCCGAAGGTGACGCCCCGTCATGCGAGACCATCAGCGTGAACTTCGACAAGTCATTCATCGAGGGGAAGAAGCTCGGAGAGCTCGACTTGGTTGCGATGCCGGTGGCCCCTGTTCTCAGCATGCTTGAAGAAAACGGGAAGAGGCCCTTCTACCGATCCATCGACTCTGGACTCATCCCGAAGAAGAGTGTGCTGGACAATTTGGCGGCGCTCGAGCAAATCACCTTTATCGGATACCCCAGCGGGCTCTATGACGACTACAACAAGACCCCCCTCATCAGGCAAGGCTGGACTTCCACGCCCGCTTGGAACGACTACAAGGGTAAGCGCGAGTTCCTCGTTGACGCATCTGTATTCGAGGGCTCCAGCGGCAGTCCCGCCTTCATCCTCAACCAGGGCAGCTATCCCACGACCGACGGAATTGCCATCGGCTCCAGGCTGCTGTTCATGGGCGTAATCACTCAGACGATTACGAAGGAGAAGAGTGAGCACCTCGATTTAGGTACAGTCATCAGAAGCGACGCGATGCTCGACAAGCTCAAACCTTTCGTGGAAGGTCTACTGTAGCTAAGAGCACCGTCAAAAGCAGTGACGCCCCTTTGCTCCTTTCCCTAGGATGAGGTGACTGAGCTCGGCATGCTGGTTGACATCTGGTTCCCCAACGGCTCATAGTACAGACACATGGAAAGCCTTCGGGTTTTGTAAGGGCGGGACCCACTGGGCCTCGTTCTAGTTTTACTGTTCGGTTAACGCTGCAGATCGTTTTGGAAGGCTTACGAGCATGGTGGTTCCGTTCTCGGAACTTGCTTCGACCTCTACCGTGCCACCGTGAAGCACTGCAATCTCCCAAACGAGCGCTAGTCCGAGTCCTGCGCCGCCGTATGCCCTGCTGCGGGATTTATCCAGGCGAAAGAACGGTTGGAAGATTCTCTCACGGTACTGCTTGGGTATTCCCGGGCCTTGGTCCTCGACTCGCAGGAACACGTGGCTGTCGTTGTCGCAGATGGAGACGTTGACAGTCGAGCCGGGGCGGCTGTAACGGATGGCGTTTTCGGCCAAGTTAAACACCAGCCGATAGAGGAGCGCATCGTTCCCGATTACTAAAGCGTCTCCAGCACAATTGAGGGCTATGCCCTTATTTTCGGCAAGTGGTGCAAGATCGGTGAGGACCTCTTCGGACAAGGGGCCAAGTTCCACATCGTCCTCGCAAGGAACGCTGCGGAGCTCACTCATCTCGAGCAATACCTTGGTCATTCGGGACATGCGCTCGGTTTGTTCTTGTAACAGGCCGAGCAGCTCGGCTGTTTCGGGTTGCAAACCGGAGTGCTCGGAGATGAATAGTTCAATCTGTGCTTGCATAAGGGCGAGCGGGGTGCGCAGCTCGTGTGCGGCGTTGCCGGTAAACTGATGCTGTGCAGAGAACCCTTCGCCAAGACGGGCGATCATATCGTTGAAAGAGGCGCTGCATCGTTGTAGCTCGGTGGGCACATCTTCACTGAGTCTGATTTCGCTTAGGTTGTCAGGCTGCACACGCTCAACCTGGGCTGCAAAAGCCCGTAGCGGTTTGAGCGCACGGCCGCTCACAAAGTATGCCAGCACGCCGTCAAGGAGTGTGACTCCAGCCGTGATGCACCAGGTTGTCGTGCCAAAAGACTCCTGTGCGTCGTTTACGACGATCGTGACCTTGTCATCGGGGGTCGCTTTCGTTGGGTCGAACGCCTGGGGCGAATCTTCGCCGGTTGCGTTAAAGGCCGAGATGTTGCTGCCGATGGCATCCATGTAGCGCATGCCCGTATAGCCGACCAGACAGTTCGTCAGCACGCATGCCGCACACGTCAGCAGTGCCGTCATAATCGTTATGCGCCATTGCAGCGAAAGCCTTTTCATTCGCTATCCTCCATAACGTAGCCCTCTCCAATCCGATTGCGAATCGGGTCGTATCCCAAAGCGCTGCGTAGCTTTTTGCGGAGTGACGAGATGTGAACGCGGGTTGCGTTGCTAAAGCTGTTCACGCTGCTATCCCAAACGTGCTCGATAAGCTCCTCTTGGCTTACCGGTCGCCCCTGATTAAGCATCAGGTATTCCAAGATTCCCGTTTCCTTGCGTGTAAGAGATAGAGCCTCACTGTCCACGGAAGCGATGCGCGCCTTGGTGTCAAAGCTGAGCTTTCCGCAGGCTAATACTATGTCGCTTTGTGCGAAGCGCCTGAGGGTAAGGCTGCGGATCCTTGCCGCAAGCTCGTCCAGATGAAACGGCTTGGTAAGGTAATCGTTGGCGCCGGCATCGAGTCCGGCGACTTTATCGGATACTTCGTCACGCGCGGACAGAATCAGTACCTTAGTCTCGCAATCGGTTTTCCTAAGTTCCCTGAGCACGGTCATGCCGTCGACATGGGGAAGATTGAGGTCGAGTACCACGAGGTCAAAGACTTCGACGCCCAGCAGGTCGAGCGCCTCCCGTCCATCGTGGCAGCAGTCGACGCTGTACGCCAAGTTTCGCAAACTGCGTGCGATCGTGTCGCATAGTGCTCGCTCGTCCTCGACGATCAAAATACGCATAACAGTCTCCTTGCACATTCCAAATCGCGCTTAACACGGATTTTATAGTCGATATGGTCCAATGGTCGCGTAACGAAAGGAGTGGTTGGGTTGTTCAAAGCGGTAAAACCCGTGGTACAGGTCGCTTTGTTGATCGTCGGAATTGCCATGGTGTGCTTTGGCGTTATGCGTGGCGAGGCGGATGCCGTGCTGGCCAAAGCGATTAGGCTGTGCTTGGAGTGTATCGGAATTGGATAAAAGAGAAAACACTGCGTCGCATGTTTTGGCCCGATTTCGCGGATTCATTCAGGCGGCGGCGACGCTGGTCACCAATATTCACCTGCCAAACTTTGCCAAAGGAAGCATCTATCAGGGCGCGGGAAAAACAGTCTGCGTACCTGGACTTAATTGCTATTCGTGCCCCGCGGCATCGGGTGCGTGCCCCATCGGGTCGTTCCAGTCGGTGGTAGGCTCATCCAAGTTCAACTTTTCTTACTATGTTACCGGTACGCTCATTTTGCTCGGCGTGCTGCTGGGACGCTTTGTATGCGGCTTTCTGTGCCCGTTTGGCTGGCTTCAGGAGCTGCTTCACAAGATTCCCGGCAAAAAGTTCTCCACGAAAAAGCTTAAGCCGCTCACGTACATCAAGTACGTCGTGCTGCTGTTTGCCGTGGTGCTGCTGCCCGTCTTGGTGGTTAACGACGTGGGCATGGGCGACCCGTTCTTTTGTAAGTACATCTGTCCGCAGGGCGTGCTCGAGGGCGCCATACCGCTGGCCATTGCCAATGCCGGCATTCGATCTGCGTTGGGACATCTCTTTACTTGGAAACTTGCCGTTCTCATTGCCGTGGTAGTGCTGAGCGTTTTGTTCTACCGCCCCTTCTGCAAATGGATTTGTCCACTCGGCGCATTCTATGCGCTCATGAATAGGGTGTCCCTACTGGGGATTCGGGTTGACGCATGCAAATGTGTCTCGTGCGGCAAGTGCTCAAAGGTTTGTCAGATGGACGTTGATGTGGTCCGCGCGCCCAATCATGCCGAGTGCATCCGGTGCGGAAAGTGCATCGGGGCCTGTCCCGTCGATGCCATCAGCTATCGCTATGGCCTGGATGTGTCGGCGGAAAAGCTCCCCTTGACCGCCGATAAAAAGTAAACAAGCTTCGACAAAACGGAGGAATGACTATGAAGCTTTCTAAGATTGCGGCCCTGTTTATGGTGCCGGTATTGGCCTTGTGTCTTGTGGCATGTTCGGCGCCCGGTGGCAATGCGAGCGAATCTGCGAGCTCCGATCCTAAGATCGCAGAACTCACTGCGCAGAAGCCGGCCAATGCCGACGAGGCCGCCGAGCTGTATGCGAAGCTCATGCAGAAGGAGAACGAGATCTTTTCGAGTGATAACGCGCTGTGGGAAAAGGTATTCAATGCGGCAAATAAAGACTCGACAATGATTGAGGACGGCAGCAATTACGGCGATTTTCTGCTCAAGACCATCGACGGCGCCAAGGATGAGTTCACGGCGGATGAGCTTAAGACACTCAAGGCCGGTGCACAGCAGATCAAGGAGATCGAGGACAAGCTCGAGAGCCTGGAGAAGGAGTTCCCCGGCTGTGGAAACACGCCGAGTGCAGGCGAGAGCGTCGACGCTTCGACCGCTGGCATGGCGGCTGGTGCCAATGCTTCGAGCGAGGCGACGAAGTTCCCCAGCTTTACGGGCAAGGACCTGGATGGCAACGACGTGAACAGCGACGAGCTGTTCTCTAAGAACAAGGTCACCGTCATGAACTTCTGGTTCACCACTTGCAAGCCGTGCGTGGGCGAGCTGGGCGACCTTGAGAAACTGAATCAGGAGCTTGCCAAGAAGGGCGGCCAGGTCGTGGGCGTCAATTCCTTTACGCTCGATGGCAACAAGGGCGAGATTGCAGATGCCAAGGACGTGCTGAGCAAGAAGGGCGTGACATATAAGAACATCTGGTTCAAGTCGGATAGCGAGGCCGGTAAGTTTACGTCAAATTTGTTCTCGTTCCCGACGACGTATGTCATCGATCAGAATGGCAACATCGTAGGGGATCCAATCGTGGGAGCCATCAGCTCCGCCGAGCAGCGCGCAGCACTCGACAAGCTTATCGACCAGGCGATTGCGAATAGCGAGCAGTAAAAAACGCGTAAAGCATAGCGAGAATCGTGCGCCGCTGTGCGAAGTAGTCCGCTACCTTTCAAGATAAGCTCCACCATATAGAGGTCCCGCTCGGGACCTCTTCTTTTGGGCGCCGTCCCGTTCGTTTTTTGGCGCGGTTCGTTACATTCCTCACTGGCTCCGGCAAAAAATGGGGATAGAGTAGGACAAACGCGTCGAATACGAACGGCGGGGGAGAGCGGGCAAGTGCGCCCGCGTGGGAGAGGTTGCCGTCCATGTTGGAGCTCAAAGGTATTTGCAAAAGGTACGTTACGCAGTCGTTTACGCAGGTGGCGCTCGACAGCGTAAGCCTGTCTTTTCGCGATAACGAGTTCGTGGCCATTCTGGGCCCCTCGGGCTCGGGCAAAACCACGATGCTCAACGTTATCGGCGGGCTTGATCATTTTGATTCCGGCGACCTGCTGATCGACGGCATCTCGACCAAGGACTTTCACGATCGCGATTGGGATGCCTATCGCAACAACCGCATCGGCTTTGTGTTCCAGAGCTATAACCTCATTCCGCATCAGACCATTTTGGAAAACGTGGAGCTGGCGCTTGCGCTTACGGGCGTGGGGCATGCCGAGCGCCGCCAGCGTGCGCGCGAGGCGTTGGAGAAAGTTGGCCTGGGCGAGCATGTTAACAAGCGCCCGAGCCAGCTATCGGGCGGACAGATGCAGCGCGTGGCCATCGCCCGCGCCCTGATCAACGATCCCGAGATCGTGCTGGCAGACGAGCCGACCGGCGCCCTGGACTCAACGACATCCGTACAGGTTATGGATTTGCTCAAGGACGTGGCGCGCGACCGTCTGGTTATTATGGTCACGCACAATCCCGAGCTGGCGTACCAATATGCCACGCGCATCGTCAACCTGGCGGACGGCAAGATCACCGACGATTCCGATTCTTTCGATGTCGCTGACGCCACGCGCCGCGAAGCCAAGCCTACGCGCAAAACCTCGATGAGCTTTGTGACGGCGCTGGGGCTTTCTGCTCGAAACCTCATGACCAAGAAGGGCCGCACGGCCATGACTGCCTTTGCGGGCTCGATTGGCATTATCGGTATCGCGGCGATCCTGGCGCTGTCCAATGGCGTAAACGGCTACATCAAGAAGGTCGAGGAGGATACGCTTTCGAGCTACCCGCTCACCATTTCCAAGCAGGATTACGACCTGTCGTCCATGATGGGCGGGCAGGGGGCTGCGGATGATGACTCGTCTGAAAACGTGGATTCGTCCGACGACAGTGCCGGCGGCAAGGCTAAGGGAACCGATAAGATTCCTGTGGTCACGGCCGTAAAGGATATGTTTGCGAGCGTTAAGTCCAACGACATGACGAGCTTTAAGGCATGGCTCGATGCCGGTGGCGACGGTATCGACAAAGAGGTCAACGCCATCCAGTACGGCTACGGCGTGACGCCGGTTGTCTATCGTGCGGGTAAGGGCGATGAGAAGCCCGTCCGGCTTGTTCCCAATGCTATGACCGAGGCCATGAGCGGAGGCGCGAGTTCGGCGGCAACGGTGAGCATGGAATCCATGGGAACCTCGGTCTTTAACGAGATGATTGACGACCAGAGCCTGCTCGACAGCCAGTACGATGTCGTCGCCGGTCATTGGCCCACGTCTGCCGACGAAGCCGTAATGGTGCTTTCGAGCCGCGGTACGGTGGGTGACTACACGCTCTACAGCATCGGCGCGCTGGATATCAATGAGCTCAACGATCTGGTAAACAGCGCTATGACGGCTGACGGTGGGGTCGAAACGCCCGAGACCGGCACCGAATTTACCTACGACGATGCGCTGTCCACGACGTTTAAGGTGCTGTCGCCGGCTGATGCGTATCGCAAAAACGAAGAGACCGGCATGTGGACTGACATGTCTGGCGACACCGACTTTATGGCCGCCAAGGTTGCCGACGGTATCGACGTGCACATTGTGGGCGTGGTGCGACCCAACGAGACCGCCAACGCGAGCGCGTTGTCCCCGGGCATTGCCTACACGCATGCGCTGACTCGCCAGCTTATGGAACGCGCCGCAAATTCGCAGATTGTGCAGGAGCAACTCGACCACCCCGAGACGGATGTCTTTACGGGCAAAACCTTCGACGAACTGCAAGGCGAGGCCAAGCAAGGCGTGGATCTGGGCAGCATGTTCAGTGTGGACGAGGCGGCGCTCAAGAGCGCGTTCTCGTTCGATACCTCCGCGCTCTCGGGTGTTGTCGGCGGTATGGACCTTTCTAGCATCGATCTGTCGGGGCTGGACATTGACCTTTCGGGCGTTGGCAAGGACATCGACTTCAGCGACATCATGGCAAAAGCGCCAACCCCAGATTTCTCGGGTATCTTTGACGGTCTGGAACTCACGCCCGAGCAAATGCAGCAGGTGGGAACACTAGCCAACCAGCTGTTTGAGGGCTTTTTGCAGTCTGATCAGTTTAAGGCGCTGTCGCCCGAAGATCTTAAGGACGCGTCAAAGCTCTCTGCCGCATTCTCGACGTATCTTGAGAATGATGACACAGCTCAGCAAATCCTGGCCCAGCTCAAAGCGCTCGG
>CABQXG010000014.1 GCA_902468045.1 uncultured Collinsella sp. | reverse complement strand
GTCGCCAATGGCGATCTTACCGTCCAGGTTCGCGACGTCGGCGATGGCCTCGACCTTGGTGTCGGAGCCCTCGGCGCGAATGATCACGAGGTCGTTGACGAACATATCCTCACGGGTGTCGGTGTCGACGAGCTCAGCGGCCTCGGCGTCATCCATGGTGCCCTTGGAAGCCGTGATGAGCACGTCGACGGCGGCACCGGCGCGCATCTGCTCGACAAGGTCGCCAGACGCCTTAAACTGCGTGTCGGCAAAGGCGGTGCCGGTCTGGTCGGTGTAGAGCTCTTGGACCTCGGGCAGGGCCTTCTCGAGGGAGTTAGCAGCGAAGACCTGCAGCTCGACAGCCTTCTTGGAAGATGCCTTAGCAGAACCGGCATCGGAGCCAGTCGGCTCGGACGTCTTGTTGCCCGAGCAGCCGGCAAGGCCAAGGCCGGCGGCAGCAGAAAGCGAGACAAAACCGCGGCGTGAAACCATATCGAACATATTCAACCCTTTCGGATCTTGTGCCCGGGTACCCTACCGCGGGCTTTAATCTGCAATCAGATTATACTTCTGCGCGAA
This sequence comes from uncultured Collinsella sp., assembly GCA_902468045.1. Classification (GTDB taxonomy): domain Bacteria; phylum Actinomycetota; class Coriobacteriia; order Coriobacteriales; family Coriobacteriaceae; genus Collinsella. The sequence goes on along the minus strand of CABQXG010000014.1, from coordinate 11,677 downwards.
TAATGATTATGAGAAATTATTCTCTCCAGAGAATATAGTTTCAAGTTACCGTGCACCTCGGTGTCGCTTCGGCGGAAAACAAAAGCGGAGCGACCGATAAGGTCGCCCCGCCGCAGGTAAACCGCTTAGTTGGTATGTCCGCCGCCCGCTGTCATCTGAGCCGCATGCTCCAGCTGGTCTGCTATGGCCTCCCAGCTTTCGCGGGCGGCCTTCGTAGAACCGGGAAAGTTTACGACAAGTGTATGACCTCGTTGCATGCAAATAGCACGCGAGAGCATGGCGCGGCGCGTCTTGGTCATCGAATACGCGCGGATTGCCTCTGCAATACCCGGCACATCGCGGTCGCAGACGGAACGCGTCGCCTCGGGCGTAACATCGCGCATCGAAAGCCCCGTGCCGCCGCAGGTGAGCACGACATTGGCGTGGCACTCATCGGCGGCTTCCACAATGGCATCACCGATCTCGCTGACGTCGTCGCGTACGACCACGTGTGAGGAGACCGTCCAGCCCTGTGCCTCGATAAGTTCCTCGAGTGCGGCTCCCGCCTCGTCCTGGGCAAGATCGCGCGTATCCGAGCACGTCACAATCGAAATCTTCAGCTCCATAACATTCCTCCTATAGCACCGCGCCCTCAGGCAGGTCGACACGCACGACATCCACCACGTCGCCCGCCTTGAGCTCGCACGGACCTTCGTCAATACGCAGCAGGCAGTTGGCCCGCTGCATTGTGCCGAGCAGCGCCGAATTCTGCGTCTTGGCCTCGGTCACCAACAACTCACCGGTCTCGGGGTCGCGCAAAACCGTGGCGCGATCGAAGAAGCGGCGATGCTGTCGCTTTTTCACGCCGTGTGTGAGCGTCGCCTGTTGCACGGGACGCGCACCCTCGGCAAAGCCGCGCATCTTGCGGATCGCCGGGCGGGCGAGCATCTCAAAGCCCACATACGCCGCGGCCGGGTTGCCCGAAAGCCCCAGGTAGGGCTTACCCCCGAGCAAGCCAAACGTGATGGCCTTGCCGGGGCGCATCGAGATGCGGTCAAACAGTACCTCGCCCTCGCGCCGGACGAGCGCCGTCACGAAATCGTAATCGCCCGCCGAGGCGCCACCGCTCGTAATGACAAAATCGCACTCTCGCGTGGCGCGATGTACCAGCTCGGCAATCGCCTGCTCATCATCGGGCGCGATGCCGTAGAACACGGGCTCGGCGCCGGCATCGAGTGCCTCGGCCATCAGCGCCGAGGAGTTGGAATCGCGAATCTGACCACGCGCCGGCACCTTACTCGGTGCGACCAGTTCCGTGCCCAGCGAGATGATGCCCACACGCGGGGCAGCGTGCATCTTCACGCTCGCGTATCCGGCGCTCGCCAGCAGACCCGCGCCGGCCGGAGCCACAACCTCGCCAGCGCGCATCACGACGTCGCCGGCATGGGCTTCCTCAGCAGCCGAGCGAACGTTCTCCCCTACCTTGGCCGGCGCCGAGAAGCGAACGTGCGAGCCCTCGTTGCCATCGCCGTCGAGCACATCGACGATCTCGTGTTTCACCACGGCGTCGGCACCTTCGGGCACCGGCGCGCCTGTCATAATGCGGACCGCCTCGCCCGCGCCGATAGCGCCCTCAAACACATGGCCCGCGGCCTCGTGTCCGATAACGTCGAGCGTCACCGGTGCCTCGCCAGATGCCTGCGCCAAGTCCGCCGAGCGCACGGCATATCCGTCCATAGCGCTGTTGGCAAACGGCGAGATGTCGATATCGGCCACCGCGTCCTCGGCCAAGGGAAGACCGGCGGCCTGCCACACGGGAATCTCAACGAGATCGGTCGGAGCAACGTGCGACAGGACAATCGACTGTGCGTCATCCAGCGGAATGAGTTTCTCTGCCATATGCACCTCTTAATGTCACGGCGCACAACAGGGGCGCCGATTCTTTATGCTTGTCTCAGTATAATCCCCCGACGCACGACCGCGACTCGGCCTGTACCCGCAAATACACCTGTCGGTTGTAGGCCGCGAAACAGAATGGAAACCAACCCACCGGCTCGTCGCGTTTACCGCGTTTTATAATGCTTGCGTTGCAACCTAAAAGAGGAACGTATGGCTCATAACGACAAAACCGAAAGCGCAAACGAAACGCAGGATCATTCCCAGCCGCTCGACGATGGCGGCTTTTTCTCCCTGAACGACTTCATCACGGCAGGCAGGCATCAACTTACCCGCTCCGAGCATCTCTTGGCTGCCGACACGCGCCGCAACGCCCGCAACCTACTCGCGAGCGCCAAGTTGCTCGCGCTCGTCGTCATTGTCTCGCTCGCCATGGGCGTTGCCGCTTGGGCGTTTTTGGCCTCGCTGAATATCGCCACCGACTATCGCGAGCACCATGCGTGGATTTACGCACTGCTTCCCGTTGTGGGCGTTGCCACCGCATGGGTGTACAAAAACCACGGTCTTGCCGCCAAACGCGGTAACAACCTGGTCATTGACTCCGCTCTGGGCACACGCCTCATCCATATGCGCATGGCCGTCCTCACCTTCGTCTGCTCCACGCTCACGCACCTAACGGGTGGATCGGCCGGTCGCGAGGGAGCCGCGGTTCAGATTGGCGGCACCATCGCCAGCAACATCTCGAGCCTCGCCCACCTCAAAAAGCATGACCACCACGACCTCATGCTCGCCGGCATCTCGTCGGCCTTTGGCGCCGTATTCGGCTCGCCCCTTGCCGGGGCTTTCTTTGGCATGGAGATGTGCTTTATCGGCAAGATCGACTACACCGCGGGCATCTACTGCCTGGTCGCCTCGTTTACCGGCTACTTTACATCACTCGCCCTGGGTACCGAGTACGAGGCGAATGTTATCGCCAGCGTTCCCAACATGACACCACGGACGGTTGTCATCGTTGTTATCAGCGCCATTATCTTCGGTCTGACGGCACGCCTCTTTGCCTGGTCAGTTCGAACCGTCAAGAGCCTGTACGGTCGCTTTATCACCAATTACCTCGTTCGCGCACTCATAGGCGCACTCGTGGTTTTGGCCGCCTATGCCCTTCTCGACGCCTGGGACTACGCCGGCCTTTCCACGTGGCTTTCCGGCGCCGGATTTGCCGGCAACACCACCCTGGCAGACGCAGCCATCAAGTTGGTCGTCACAGCGCTTACCCTGGGTGCGGGCTTCCAAGGCGGCGAGGTCACGCCCCTGTTTGGCATCGGTGCGGCGCTCGGCGGCTGGATCGGTTGCCTCGTCGGAATCGACCCCAGTTTTCTGGCGGCTCTCGGCATGCTCGGCGTGTTCTGTGCCGGCCTCAACGTGCCCATCACCACCTGCATGATGGCCATCGACCTGTTCCACGGCACGGCAGCCGGGTTCTTTGTCATCGTGGCCTTTATCAGCTACCTAACTGCCGGACACCGCGGCGTGTACCCCGCCCAGCGCATCATCTCGCCCAAGCGCCGTTCGCTTATTGTGGATGAGGGCGGTACGGTAGCGGATGCTATCGAGCGCCACAACGACCTGATAGAGTAGACGTAAGTATTCGACGTGCAGCCACAATCGGGAGCAATTCGACCTGAGCGCGACCGCACCGTCACGTCATACGCCGGGAGTCGCCCCATGCACGCAACTGATTTTGGCCGCACGCTCATCATCGCCAACCCAGCCGCCCAGTCGGGTGCGGCGCACGAAGTTGCCGAGCGCCTGCAACGCTTTTTGGACATGACTGCACGCGCATCCCAGTTTGACTTGGTGCTAACCGAGCGCATGGGACACGCCAAGGAGCTGGCCGCACAGGCCCAGGGCTATCGCACCGTTATCGCCCTTGGCGGCGACGGCGTGATTCACGAGGTCGTCAACGGGCTTATGACGCAAGAGGAGGACACCCGCCCCGCTCTTGCCATCCTACCCGTGGGCTCTGGCAACGATTTTGCCCAAACGCTCGGCATCGACGATTTCTCCGGTAAGGATTTTGGCGCGCTGCTCACCTGCGAGCTGCAGCGTCAGGACATCGGGCGCATTCGCTCGTGGAGCCCTGCGAGCGGCAGCGGCGAGGCTACCGTTGAGTACTACGACCAGACGCTCTCGGTCGGCATCGATGCCGCCATCGGCCTGGGCACCACCGAGCTGCGCAAAAAGACGGGCCTCGCCGGCGCTCCGCTCTACACCCTATCGGGACTTGAGCAGTTTGGCCTGCGCTATCGCAACTACCCCATGACCATCAGCTTTGATGGCGCGCCCGCCGAGCGCGTGCGGGCGATCATCATGGCAATTCAGCTGGGTCCTACCTATGGCTCGGGCTATCGCATCTGCCCCGATGCCGACCCCTGTGACGGTGCACTCGACGTCTGCTACGCCTGTGGCCCCGTCCCTCGCGCGGTTGCCCTGCCTATGTTCCTTTCGGCCAAGGACGGTCACCATACCAAGTTGCCGCCGGTTCGTATGCGCCGCTGCCGCCATGCCGAGCTCACTTTTGAGGAGCCCGACTACCCCATCCAGGCCGACGGCGAGCCCGTTGTCGCCTCGCGCATCGAGGTCGACATCCTTGCCGGCGTCCTCCACGTCTGGCATCCCACCCGCTAACCCCACCTAAGTTGCGGTGAAATAGGGACTGTTTATGCATCTAAAGCCGCAAAACAGTCCCTATTTCACCGCAACTTATATGGGGATTGATTAGATGGCCGAGTCTTTGGACAGCTCAAAATAGTCGGGATGCAAGGCGATAACCGGACCTTGCTCTTCGGGCATCAGGTGCAGGTGTGTCTCGGCCAGATAGCTCGCCGTGTCGGTATCGCCCTTTTTAATGGCCTCGAGAATTCGGCGATGCTGCCGACGAATCGGCTCCCAATCCAGATCCTGAGAGACCATACGCAACCAGTTGTATCGCTCAAAATGCGTATTGACGCTCTTCATCCAATCCCACAACATGTGGCGGCCGGCAATCTCAAAACACGTCTCATGGAACAGGTTGTCCAGATCGAAAAAGCGACGCGTTTCGCTATGGTCGAGCGACTCGGACTCGGCAAGAATCTGCTCGAGCCGATGCTTTTGCTCGGGCGTGGCGGCCGAACAGCATTTAATAAGCACGCTTCTCTCGAGTTTCTCGCGCAAAAAGCAGGCGTTCTCGGCGTGTTCCATGCTGATCTTAGAGACGTAGGTGCCGCTTTTGGGGCGCGTTTCCACCAGCTCCTGCTCACGCAGGCGTACAAAGGACTCGCGAATGGGCGTGCGCCCGATTCCCGTCTCCTTTTCCAGACCAATCGCCGAAAGGCGCGTGCCGGGCTTGAGCTCGGCATAGATGATCTTGGAGCGCAATGCGTTGTATGCCTGGTCTTGCAGGCTCTGATAATGCTGGTGTTGTTCCATAAAGCCCTCGGATGAAGCCCACGGTTTGTCGAATACCACCATGCAATACTATCGCATCCCCCGCCCCCTCATAAGTTGCGGTGGAATAGTTCCTGCTCAAGGCCTTCAGCAGCAAAAACAGGAACTATTCCACCGTAACTACAGCCAACGAGTTATTGCGATTAGGTGAACGTTCACCTTTTTATTGTTTTTCTCTTCGCAAATAAAATCCCGTGCGTATACTTAGGCTCAAACGAAACCGATTTCGTTGAGCGTGGGCAATAGGATGCTAAGACACACCCTACCATCTTGGCATCTTATCGCCCACGCAATGCCATTTGCTTTCTTCCCGTCTCGTTGGACCTTTAGTCCCATTCCGGCACAGCGAGACACTTCCTAGACGACTGACCGTGGGGCCGGCTTTTCTGCTTTTGCAGCAGTGCCTCCGATAACCCTCTTTTGCCGGCCCGGGTCAGCTTTTTCACACAACCGAAAGGACGGGTAGCAACATGCGACCGCTCATCATCATGCATGGCGAGAACATCGACTGGTGCCATACCGTCATCAGAATGCTGATGTATCTTGTGGGCGTTGCAGTACTGGCACTCGGTATGAGTCTCCAGACGGCATCCGGCCTGGGCGTCGCCGCGCTCACGTGCTTTGCCACAACCCTATCCATGCTCACTGGCAAGACGCTCGGCTTTTGGATCACCGCAACCTACGTCGCCTACATCGTGGCGCAATTAGCCATCTTGCGACGCGAGTTCCAGCCGCGCATCCTGCTCGAGTTGTTCTTCTCAACGCTGATTGGCGGCTTGACCGACCTCTTCATGGCGGTTAACCCACTGCATCCCACGGCACTCCCCACACAGATTGCGACCATGCTGCTCTCCCTCGCTGTCACCGCATTTGGCGTAAGTCTCGTCGTCAACATGGGCGTTGTCCCCAACGCGCCCGACGGCTTGGTGCAAGTCATTGCTGAAAAGCTTAAACGCCGCTTTGGTGACGTAAAAGTCGTGTTTGACTGCTCACATGTCGCCGCCTCGCTCGCGTTGTCGCTGATCTTTATGTACAACCTGGGCGGCTTTGGCGTCACGACCGCCATCTCGGCACTGTTCCTGGGCCATGTCATCAACGTCGCCAACAAGCTGTTCGCCCAGCGCTTTATCCGCGCGGCATTCGGAAAATAGCACCACCGTAAGAACCCGCGAACAGCGCTATACGTTGCTATATCTCACTATACTTTGCTATATCTTGCTATATCTTGCTATATCTTGAGCAAAGGTGGCTCACATGCAAACAAACCCTTTTAAGCCCACAGCAGGTAAAACACCCCCCCCACGATTATCGGCCGCGAAGATGTACTCGAAGAATTCAATGAAGGCCTCATCAACGGGCCTGGTGCCCCGGGGCGCCTAATGCGCATAGCCGGCGTCCGTGGAACGGGCAAGACGGTCCTCCTTGACGAGTGCTCACGTTTGGCGCAAAGCCGTGGCTGGACGGTCATAAAAGAGGTCGCAACCGAGGGACTTTGCCAACGCATTCTCGAACAGCTGCAGCCCAAATTCCAGGCCAAACACGCCAGATTTGAGCCCACCGTAGCTGGCATATCCATCGGCAGCATAGACATTGAGCGAATCGGTCCATCGCTACGCGACGCCATGAGACAGACAATATCCAAGAATGAAAATGGCCTGCTCATCACTCTCGACGAGGTTCAAGACGCAGAGCTCGATGAGGTCCGAACGCTCTCCATTGCGATTCAGCAGGTTATCGGCGAAGACCTTGATATCGCCTTTGTTTTTGCGGGGCTGCCTTCGATGATTGAAAGCATCATCAACGGAAAGACACTTACGTTTTTGCGCCGTGCCCTCCCCTTTGACCTGAAGGCTGTGGCAGTAACCGAAGTGTCGTACTCCCTCGAGGAAACCATTGAAGCGTCTGGCATGGAGTTGCAGCCAGGTATTGCCGGCCAACTTGCCGAGGCAACGCAAGGCTATCCTTTCATGATCCAACTCGTTGGATACTACGCATGGCAGTTAGCGAGACGCGCACATACAGCGATTATTCGAGAAGAAGAAGCCGAGCGCGGCATTGCAACGGCACGCGAACGCTTCTGCGCCATGGTGATTGAGCCCGCGCTGCGGCGCATTCCGCCCACGTGCATCGCTTATCTGCTGAGCATGGCGTCTTTGGGGCAAACGAGCTCGACCAGCATGGTTGCCGATGCCCTAAACAAAACGCCTCAACAGGTGAGCTCCGTCCGCAGCCGCCTGTTAAGAGAATCGATTATCGAGGCCCCCTCGTACGGCAAGGTCTCATTTGCCATCCCCTACATGCGCAATTACCTCTACGAACACAAAGCCGAACTGGAAGTTGAACTGTAGAAGCGGTAACTGCCCTGCAAGACGAAAAGCGTTTTCGTGCGGATTTATAGCAGACGCAAACGGTTTTCGTCTTGATTTGCGTACGGAATTAAGACGTAAATTGCGCTTTCGTACGCTTATTACCAGACGCAAATTGTTTTCGTCCGGCCATGCGTCCCCAATCTAGACGAAAAGAGCCCCGAGCTCGTATTGAACTGCATCCCAATTCTTGGACGGGCGCCGATGCCCTGATCTCTGCCATGTCGAGGTGCGAGATCAAATCCTTGGCGCGCTCGCCGGAGTGGTATGCCTTGTTCGGCGCCACCTTCCTGTAGAGCTTCTTGAGCTTCGTCTTCCCCTTGTTGCCCGGCGGCATCTCCGTCTCAGGTGGCAGCCCTAGGAAGGACAGGACGCCGGGCAGGTCGCACAGCATCACGTCCTCGATGTCGGCCTTGGCCGCCAGGTCGACGACTCTCTGCGCTGTCGGCGAGATGTTCGGGGTGCTGCTACCGCCCGCTGGTTCGGAAGCTGGCGGGCAGTAGCGGCAGTAGCGGTGTGGCTCGATAGGCCCGAATATCCGTAAGGAAGGTGCTCGCTCTCATATGTGCTGATATGCCTCGCCTCGCGAACCTTGGGATGCTTCCTGAGGTAATCCCTCAATTCGAGCCACTCTTTATGCTCATAACGCTTCGAAATCGTTTCCCCGTCGACAGTTTCCTTCACATAATGGTATGTTCGAACGCCTTCGAACTTGCCGAACCCGTTCTCGACGCTGAAGTTTCTGAACCAGCGCGAAAACCCATTCAGGTCCATGAAGTTGACTTGGGGATGCCTGTCTTTCGTTCGTTCGAATGAGTGGACGAGCGGAGTACCTTTGACTTGTTCCAGGCCGAAGGCTTCCATTTCGCGGGCCTGCTCCTTTTTCCAGAATTCGAGATACGACGTCAGCGTCTCGCTTATCGAGATCCTCCGCACGCTTTTCTTGCTTTTGGGCGAGCGAACGCTTCGATCGGCCGCGAACTGCTGCTCAATGAGGATGCTTCTGTTCTCGACGGAGACATCGGACCACGTCATCCGAGGGCTTCCGCCCTTCTCATGTCGGTGTCGAGCATGAGCATCACGCATGTGATGTGCGCGTCCGGTTCTCGATTGAGTAGGATGTCGAGTAGGCGAGCGGCGTGATGGTTCCTTCGCGGTTGTCGTGGAACTTTTTTGCGTACGAGCCGACGGTGCCCCTCGATTTTTGGACGTAGGTGCCGCTGTTGAGTTCTGCCTTGTAGGCTTCGAGTGCGGCGTCGCCCTCTCGGCTTTTGGTGGTATGTATGGTCTGCCACGGCGAATAGCGGTATTTGCCCGTGACCGGATCCTTGCCGAGGCTGTGACGGTAGCGCCACGTGTATTTGTCGCGGCGTTGCTTCGTTCCTTTGCCTATGACGAGAGGTCGGTCGTTCATCGTGTTCCTTGCCTGAAGTGCCTGAGAATCGCGCTCGGTTGCGCGGAATGGCGCAAAGGGCTGGGGCGGGTGGGCATTACCCTTGGTGGTGGGCCCTGCGTGGGGTCACACCCCAAGGGTAATGCTCCGCCTGACCGCTTTCAAGCTCGTTGTGGGTCGAATTTGGTTCGAATTATTCCGCGTACTTTTCTTTCGTAAATCTATGAAAACATCAAATGACCTGGAGTTATATTGACTTCAATTTGGGTCGAAATGTCTGAATGAAACAACGTCGTAGCGACCTCATAACCCGAAGGTCGGTGGTTCAAATCCGCCCCCCGCGACCATGAAACTTCAGGTCGGAAGCATAAAAGCTCCCGACCTTTTTCTTTGTCTAGGGGTTTCGGCATCTCTCGTTCTTTGGGTACCTCGAGGCGGGCAATCAGATAGATGCTTACGAGTATCATAGGGTCTTTTTACGTCGCGGTCGTGTCTCGTACTGGTGCGCCGCTCTTTGTGGGACGTGTCACTTTGCCATAGGTTGTCCGGCGGCGGGGCGCAGGTCGTTCCCCGTGGCGTCGCTCCTTTCGACGCTACGCTGCCTGGCTACTCGTTCCACTGGTGCTTTTTCATGTCGACGCAGCCGTTGTCTCGGAAGGCGACTCCTTCCTCCGTCAGTAGTGCTCGCTGGTCGGGGAAGTTTGGCGCGAGGCGTCCCGCGTGGTTGACGACGCGGTGGCAGGGATAATCGCCGTAGCGATCCGCCTCGCTCAGCACCGCTCCGACCAGGCGAGAGTTTTTCTCCCTGCCGATGAGGCGCGCTATCTGACCGTACGAGGCGACGCATCCCGCCGGAATCTCTGCCACGACGGAGAGAATCTCATAAACCAAATCTTCGTCCAGGACTTTTCCCATCGTATCGCTCCCGTGTTCGCTTTTGCCTTCGGGGGCGCGGCGCCGATCACCCGTGCTGCGATTTTCGCAGCTCCCCTTACCGAAGCATCGAGGGAAAGCGCGTGCGTGTCAAGGTTGTCTGGTCTAGTTGCTGGCTCGATGCCTCGAGATGTTCGCCTCAAGTGCGACCTGCCCCTATTGGAAAAGGATGCCGAAGATGTATTTGGTGATGGCGGAGCGGCGGATGACCCCCACGAGTTTGCCCTCGTCATCAACCACAGGAAGCTTCTTGAACTTCTTCTTCGCCAGCAGCGCGGCGACGCGGGCGATGCTCTGCTCGGGACGGGCACACACTACCTGGCGCGTCGCGAAATCCATGACGCAGCGATCCTTCAGGTCTTCGATGCGCTGCTCAAGGCTCTGATCGTCGAAGTACAGCATGGACGCGTCGCCGCCCGTGAAGATGGTGTGAGCGCGATGCTGCGCGATGGCTCCCATGACATCGCCGTCGGAGATGAACCCGACCACCTGGTTGCGCTCATCGATTACGGGCATGCTGCTCACCTCGTTTTCGGCGAGCATGCGCACGACGTCGGAAATCGCGCAATCCTGCGTGCAGGTGAACGGCTCTTCAATCATGATGCTCGAAACGGGCGTCCCCTCGAGCTCGAGCGGGATGCGCTCGGACAGAATCTCGGACATCGCTTATGCCTCCTTCGTTTTCGGTGCGGTTTTCTTGGTGCGCACGCTGAATATGGCGCAGATAAGGGAAACGAGGCCGATTGCCGCGCACACCTTGTAAGCGACGCCCGCGCCCACGGCGGTGGCTACTTGGATGCTCGCATCGACGCCGGCCGACGCGGTGACGCTTGTCATGACCGTGATGATGAGCGCCGTGCACAAACCGCCGGCGACCTGGCGGCCGGTGTTCGCGATGGCGTTGCCGTGGGCGATCATGTCATTTTTCAAGGCATTGACACCCCATGTGTTCACCGGCATGTTCGCGAGCGACTGGCCAGCGGACTGCAGCATGCAGAACAGCGCAACCACCAAGATGGGCGTGTTTACCGTCGAAAGCGAGAGCAGGAACAGGGCGCCGGTCATGAGGGCCAGGCCGACGATCGAGATGGCACGCGGACCGAACTTGTCGAACACCACGCCGGAGATAGGGCTGATGATGATGCCCACCGCCGCGGCGGGAAGCATGGCCATGCCGGTTTCGAAGGCCGAAGCGCCAAGCGAGGTTTGCAGCAGCAACGGCAACAGCGTGTTGGTGACCAGGCATGCGGCGTTGATGAGCGTGACGATGATGGCGGCCACGCGGAACTCGCGCGTCTTGAGCGTGCCCAGTTGAAGCAGCGGGTCCTCGATTTTGCCCTGGCGTACGACGAACAGCACCAAGCACACGACACCCGCGACGATCGAGCCGAGCACCACGGGGTTGCCCCAACCCATCGACGAGGCGCTCGAGAACCCGTAGAGAAGTCCGCCGAAGGCGATGGTGGAGAGGACGACCGAGGGCAGGTCGAGCTTGGGGTTCTTCAGCTCGCCCACGTTTTTCAGCATGAACACGCCCAGCACCAGCACGAGAATTGCGAGGGGGACGATGGCGCCGATCATGGTGCGCCAGCCGTACGTGTCGATCACCGCACCGCCTACGACG
>CABQXG010000013.1 GCA_902468045.1 uncultured Collinsella sp. | reverse complement strand
GTGTTTTCTTTGCAATTATGGCGATTGAGGACGGGAATCGGCCAGAGTTTATCCGAACGATCGAGCGCATGGCAGCTCATTTCCATTTGGCAAAAACCACTGGAATAATGCAGCAGACGAGCGATGCTCCTTTGTCTGATATGGATAGCGTTAAACTCGCAATTCCCTATATTGAGCGCATGTGGGACCAGTTTCTTGTTGAATTCGCCCGTTCTACCGAAGGGGCAGGGGGAGACGCCCTACGAATCTTCAAGTGTTACTACACCTACGATTACTGTATGTTGTCGCGGACTATCCGCAATCATTTTGCGCCGTTTTACGGGGACTATTGTGGAACGAGATTACTTAATGCTAATCGCGTATTTTGCGATGTTCTTGAATTTGAGGAAAGGCAGCGCTACGGATTGCTTCCAAAGACGGTTTCTGCGACTGGATCGATATGCGCCACTGAGCTTGGATGGCTATCTGGGGAGAACTGTTATTGGGCCGATTACAATACGGTTGTATCCTGCCTGAATGAAAATGATGCCAATGGCGTTAAACTGGTCAGCAAAAATGATGCGAATAAAACCCAGATAACCGAGACGACCTTAAGGCTTAAGGAGCAAGGTGTTTCCGTTCTTGAGGCCAAGTATGTGCCCGGCGCTTCGGCGACCATCGTGTGCATCGGCGATTCCTCGAAGATTTCGAGTACTGTCGGTAGTGACTGGATGGTTGTTAGCTAGGTGAATCATCTTTGCCTTTCCGCATATTGATTGCGCATTCTCGTGCACGGACGCGAAAATGCTTCGCATTAGTTTCAACGCGAAGAGTATTTGCTACATGATTAACTTTTTTGGATGCGCAATTACTGCGCATCTGGGTTACCATCCTGTTAGTGATGCAGTTGTCGTGGGCTCTACGTGAGGCGATGACAAAGGAGGGTCGTTGTTCGGTTGTTATCGGCAACGGCCCTTTGATTTGAGGAGTTACTTTGGCGATGGATTTTTAGACTTTCGCTCAACTTATCGAACTCCTAGAGAGTCATGGCGTTCTAACTGATGCCGCTGCGCTAGATTGCCTGAGGCGCGAAATGAATATTTGCTCGTCAGAGCACTGCTGAATATTGGGCCACCTGTGCGGTTCGAATTTTCAATTGTCGAGCAGCTTTTGTCTCCGATGAAGTCTTGCAATTCTAGTAAAATCCAAACATATGTTCTATACTTATGGAAGTAGCTTGTTTGGAGGCGCTAGATGGAAGTCGGAAGAGATGACATTGTAGACAGCGTTGTACGTTTGATAAATGGGGTGGGGCGTAGCCCATATTTATTCGTCGGCTCGGGCTTTTCCCGTAGATACATGGGTACCGACGATTGGGTTGGTTTGTTAAGGCACCTCTGTTCCCGTCTTTCCGATGATCCCTTTCGGCTTGACTCGTACCTGGCACGTTGTCCAGATGAGTCTGACAATAGCGCATTGCCCTCTGCCGCGACGATGCTTGATAAGGATATGCGCATAGCTGTTCTTGAGGACCCTCGCTTCGCTTCTTTTAGAAACGATCATGTAGAGGACATCCGTCAGCGTAAATCTATTTTAAAGATTATGGCGGCCGAGAGGTTATCTTCGTTCAAACCTGAATATATGACGCATGAGCTTGATATCTTGAGAGAGGTTGGCAGGCGGCGTATCTCTGGAGTTATTACAACCAACTATGACTGTCTCCTGGAGTCGCTATTTCCCGAGTTTAAAGTTTTTGTTGGCCAAGACGATCTCGTCTTTCACAGAACTTTTGAAATGGGTGAGATCTATAAGATCCACGGTTCTATGGATAATCCTGAATCTATGGTTCTTGAGGAGGCAGATTACGCAAAACTCGCCGAAACACAGGATTACTTGGCTGCCAAGTTGTTAACTATTTTTATGGAATACCCAATTATTTTTATCGGTTATTCCCTTAACGACCCCGATATCCAAGCTATCCTCATGTCGATTTCGCGCTGCCTCGGTTCTAACAATCTTGCGTTGCTTAGAAAGCGCTTTATCTTCCTTACTAGGGGAGAAAGCGCAACCTCAACTCATTCGTTTACCTTTCCAGGTATTGGCGAGATAAGCATGACCGAGATTAGGACGAACGATTTTGGTGCGGTGTATGAAGCAATTGGACAATCCAAATGCTCCTTCTCGCCTAGGATCATTCGTGAGCTTCGCAGGAGCATCTACGCCTTGGCTGATGAGGGCGATCCGAATGACTCTCTGGTAGTTGAAGCGAGTTTTAGCGACCTCGAGAGACTTCCGGAGGGACAGCACCTTGTGCTGGGTATCGGTGTTGCGAATGCTTCTTTAGGGCACGGGCATATGGTTAAAGCCGAACTTTTATATCGTGATGTTGTGTTTGATGACGAACATGTTGCTCCTAAGCTTGCCGTCGAGGAATACCTTCCTTCGTTGCTTGCTTCTAACTCGGGTGGTTTGCCCATGTATAAGTATTTAAGCGCGTATTCAGGGGAAGTTCTTAATCCAAGGATGCTAAAGGAAATAGATGAGAAGAAGGATTTAGATGCTTTTCTAAACAACAGCCTACGAAAGGCAAAAGGTAGCTATCATCAGTTGGGAATTAGACACTCGGTTCAGTCTGTTATAGCTAACGAAGGCTTTGAGGAAGCATTTAAAAAGCTTGTGCTACTTGAAGAAGATGAGATCGATCTAAATAAGTTGCTTGAATATCTTAGGACGCTCATCAAGGACGATCGCAAGATAATCCACGGTAATAGCGAGCTGAAACGGCTTATTAGAATGTATGATTTCCTTAAGTACAAGAAGGCCTTCGACATATCGGCTACTAGTGAGTAATCCCACCTAGCGTCTATGAAGAAGGCCATCTTTGTAAACTATGGCATCTGAGCGTATAGTGCGAACACCACGTGCAAATGCATACTTAATATAACGCTTTCTGCTTGAAATCACAATGGTGTCTGTTTCGACCTGCCAATCAAGGGAAGATGGTGTAGAGTATCTTCCTGCAATACAAAAGCTCTTTGGGAGCTTTAAGGGTGACGCTTTCAAACTGAGAGTGTTGCCCTTTTTTCATGTATGCAATGTGTGACGTACTAGCCAAGCACCATCCCGGCAATGGAATGATCGAGCATGGGCGGCTTCTACTGGTTGACGTGATCGTGGTCAAACAAGTGATATCGATTAGAATTAAATCAATTGCGCTGGAAGCCTTCGGGCGACACCTGAAGAGGGCTGATACGTCGGCCCTCTTTTTTGTTTGGATGTAAGATTCGGCCTGGCAAAACAAGGATCTCATTTGGGGAGAAATAAATATCCGGTGGTTTTCCGCTTCGGGACGCGCGGTTTAAGCGTGCTTTTCGGAAGTGCGGGGAAAAATCGGAAACCTCCGAGCATAAACCGAATTTCGGCAACAAAACCGCAGGTCGTGGAAGGCTAAAACAGGGGGTCTGGTCTGTCGATCTCGGTTTTTCACCGCACTTCCGGAAACGCCCGACGGAAGTATGCGGCAAATTTTGGAACCCTCGAGCACACTGCCCATTTCGCTAAAAGAAACCGCAGGTAGAAGCGTTGCCGCTATCCAGTGCGGTCTGCATTTCAACAATTTGCCGCATACTTCTGGAATTTACACAAGCTCGACTGGATTGTTTATCGTTTGGTGCTGATGAATCTTGCCTGGACCTTGTTATTTGTATTTAAATAGATATACTTAACTTATAAGTTAAGTATATCTAGAAATGGGAGGTGGCCTTTGGCAGAAGGATATGAACTTGTCGAATATAGAGACCCCATGGGCCGACCATTTTGTGAACTGACGACTTCTCCTGACAACTCTCAATTTCAGAAGATGATGTCAGGCACTAACGTAAAATTGCCGCCCGTAAAATGATCAACCTGATTTCAAAAATCTATGATTATGGATTAAAGGTTGCGAGTGGGACCTCAAAGCTAAGATGCATTGATTCTAAGATTGGCCTCTATGAACTTAAGGGGTTAACGGGGTTAATCGAGAGATGATTTATGCCATATGTTAAGGCGTAGACAAAATCGTTCTTCTATTTTGGTTTAAAGGGCATCAGGGATCGGGAAATATCAGCAGGGAAATCGAGCGGGCCAAGCGACTGGCCGTAATAGCGCGTCAGCTTCTGGAGCCTGGGCGCTGACTTTTATGCCTGGCTTCTGAAACGGAGAATACAATGAAAAAAGTAGATCTATCTGATTTTTATGCCGAAACAGAAAGTAGCGAAACGCGCGCTTATGAACATGCACTAGATATTGAGTTTATTGTTCATCGCGAAATGAAACGTTTGGGATTGAGTAAAAGTGAGCTGGCAAATCGTATGGGCATAAGCCTTCAGTCGCTTTCTAAGCTCTTGAATTCTCAACCTAATATGACTCTAAAGACGATTGCAAAGTTCGAACTTGCTCTGGGCATTAAGATCGTTCCGCAGGTTATCGTCAGCTATTCCAAAGAACTGCCGTTTCTTTCATCCAACTATTCCGTTCGAGAGCAATGTGCATTGCCTGCCATTCTCCCTGCAGAGCTGTCAGCAGATTGCGATGTGCCGTTTCAGAGCGAATAGCAGCCTCTCAATGAGCCTGGGTTGGACGAGTTGCCATCCCCTCATCCTCTAAAAAAGTTTTAAAACAGCCTTAAAGGCGCTCCAGCTCGCGTTAACAGCGTAAAATACGCATGTTTGACTATGAACGAAGTGGATTTTAGGGGAGGGGTGCGCCATGGAGGTGCTGGTTGTTGGCAACATATGTTGACGATGACTTTTGTGCCAAGGCGTTCCCCGGGGACCACGTTAAGGTCGTAGCCGCCGAAGCGCGCCGCGAGGAGTCGTCGCCCCATGCCTCGTGGAAAGAGCTGCTCCAGAACTTGGAGCAGGCCTATGAGTTCGACCGCGTGGTCTACCTGTCTAATTGCCTTACCCCGCATATCGATAGCGTGGGCGATATCGAGCTGCTGCGTTCGGTCTTTCGCGCGTGCATGGGTCGCCGGATCCAGCTGTTGTATATAGCAGGGCCCGCAGGCGCCGAGGGTGCCGCCGATGCCGCGGGGCGAACGGGCAAGGGCATTATCGCGCACGCAGCCAACGACCTGTGCCGCTACTACGCTGCTCGCGAGGGCGTTCAGACCAAGATCATGCGTTTGCCGTTCCTGTATACCGCGTCTGCCCTGCTGGAGGACCCGTTTTTGGTGCCGCTGTTCGACGCGTGCTCAACCGGATCGGTCGCTCTGCAGGGCGCGCGGGATGCAGCTTTTCCCCTGCTGTGTGCCGAGGAGCTTGCGGTGCTGGTACGCCGCATCTTCGACAGCTGGGATGGTAACTTTGAGACGCTCGACGTTGCCGATACCTTCCATCACACGGCGGGTGAGGTAGGAGACGCCCTCAAGGCGCTGTTCCCCGGCCTTGCCGTTGCCTATGGCGATTCTGCTGGTTACGCCCTGCCCGCCAGCGACGTCGTTCGCGTGCGCTATGGCTGGTTTCAGCGCTACGACTTGCTGCGCGATCTCTCGACCATTCAAGCTCGATGGGGCGCTGGACGCATCAAAAAGATCAACCCGCTGCGCGCCGCCATCGACCGCATCCAGATGCGCACGCTGCCTATTAAATGCCTGGAGACGGGCGTTGCCTGGGTCCTGTTCGAGGTGCTGGAGCATCTGTTCTCCCAATCTGCCCAGCTCAACGTGCTCGATTATCGCCTGCTCTACGTGGTGCTGATCGGCACGCTGTATGGCCTGGACTTTGGCTTGGTCGCGGCGCTGCTGGCTTCGGTGGGCTTGGCAGCGAGCTACTTTACTCAGTACGGCTATACCTTCCAGGGTCTCTTTTACGAGCCGTCCAACTGGCTGCCGTTTATTGCGTACTTTGTGGTGGGTGCCGTGTGCGGCTATGTGCAGCTGCGCAACAGCGAAGCCATTAGGGCGGAGCGCGATCAAAACGATCTCGTGCGCAACCGCAATACGTTCCTTACGCAGCTCTACCACGACGCTATTGAGGACAAGCGCGCGTACAGGCGCCAGATCGTGGGTCGCCACGACAGCTTTGGCAAGATCTTTGCCGTGACGCAGGAGCTCGACGTACTCAACCCACGCGACATCTATCGCAAGTGCTGCGAGCTTCTGGGCGAGATTCTCGAGAACGATTCGGTGGCGATCTACCATGTTTCGGGCGGGGCATTTGCACGCCTGGTGGCAGCAAGTCCCGCGATTGCCGAAGATGCCGCACGCTCGCTCGCACTTGAGCAGCTTGCACCTCTTGTGGGCGACGGGGGTCGTTCGAACCTGTGGGTGAACCGCGAGCTGACGCCGGGGCTTCCCATGTTGGGATACACGATCGAGCGCGACGGGGCACCCGCCGTGTTGATCTTTGTGCGTAGTGCGGCCGAAAACCAAATGACTCTCTATTATCAAAACCTGTTCCGCATCTTGTGCGGCCTGGTCGAAAGCGCGCTGGGCCGTGCTTTTGACTATGAGGCGGTGGCGCAGGATAAACGCTGCGTTGACGGTACTTGCGTGCTCAAGCAGGCTGCCTTTGGCCAAGAGCTCGCGGCGGAGCAAGCGCTGGCAGATAGCAAGATGGGGAGTTTTTTGCTCCTGCGCGTGGTACCGGGCGTGGAGCCTGTCGGCGAGCTGGTGGGCGCAATTGGGTCGGCAATCCGCGAGAGCGACGCGGCGGGCTTGGTCGACGGCGACGTGCTCTATCTGCTTATGCGCCAGGCAAAGGCGTGCGATCTGCCCATTATCCGCGAGCGCCTGAGCGCAAAGCGGATTGCGGTGGAGCCCATCGACGGCGAGGACATCGTGGCGCTGCTGCAGCACATCTCTTACACCGGTGACGGTGAGGGGGGTGCCGTTTGATCTCGCTTGTCGTTGCTGCCGTCTTGTTGCTGATTCATGCGCTGGTTTGCCTGATGCTGTGGACGCTCATGAAGTTGGGCCTGCTGCCGGTGCGTGGGCACATGCTGGCTGTGATAGTGCTGGTACCGCTGTGGGGCCCGTTGCTGGTGGTTCTGCTATCGGTCCGCAGCGCGGTGTTTGGCGAGGGGCTGAAAGAGTCTGCGCTGGAGTCGCTGCGCTTCAACGACGACCTGCATCGCAGCATCCTGGTTCACGACCGTGACGCCGATGCGGGCGTGGTCCCGCTCGAGGAGGCGCTTATCGTCAACGACCCGGCATACCGGCGCCGCCTAATGCTCTCCATGCTCACCGAGGAGCCCGACGCGTACCTGGCGCAGCTGCAGGCGGCTAAGCTTAACGACGACGTTGAGGTGGCGCACTATGCCGCGACGGCGGTGGCGCAGATTTCCAAGGAGTCCGACCTTAAACTGCAGCAGCTGGAGCGTGCCTTCAAGACGGACCCGAGCGCGCAAAACCTCAACGAATACTGCGATTTTCTTGGTGAATATTTGGGCTCGGGCTTGGCCGAGGGGCGCGTGGCTCAGATTCAGCGCCAACAGTACGCGCGCTTGCTTGCGCGTCGCTGCGAGCGCGAAGACACTTTTGAGCTGCGCATTCGATACGCGACGGCGCTGGCCGATGTCGGACAGATCGACGAGGCGCAGGCCGTGATCGACCAGCTGGTGCTCGACGTGCCCGAGGAGCAGGAGGTTTGGATGCTTTGCCTGCGCCTGGCCGTGATGCGCCGCGATGGTGACGAGGTCCACTGTGTGATCGATGCGATTGACAAGCAACATGTGTATTTGAGCGCCGACAACCGCGAAAAGTTGGCGTTTTGGCGCGACGGGGAGGAGGCCAGATGAGCGTGGCGCAACATATCCGCGACCGTGCAGGCCGCTTTCGTTGGATGGGACTCCTCGTGGTGTGGGCGGTCTTTATTGCCATGGCCGCCGTGTTGCTGGTGGAGCGTGCAGGCGTGCAGTACAGCGCGGGCCAGCATAAGCTGGGGATGCTTGCCGCCAACGATGCAGTGCCGGCCTCCTCGGCAATCTTTGGCCAAAAGCCCACGTGCCTGGTTATTTCCGATTCCGATCAAGCTGGCGTCGACGACGTTAAAGACCAGTTCGACCAGATTTTGTTGGACATGAAGATCGTCCATCGCGATGTTGATATTGCCACCGACGGTGCGGACGCGATCCCATCGCTCACGTCGTTTGATCGCGTGATTGTGCTTATGCCCTCGCTTGACGGACTGGGTACGCATCTGACCGATCTGATGAGTTGGGTGAGTGCGGGCGGCTCACTCATGTTGGGCATGACGCCAGATAACTCGAACTACCTGCAGGCTATTGCTTCCAAGCTTGGGATCGAATCGGCCGGATATGACTATGCGAAAGCCGAAAGTATCGTTCCGAGCGAGGACTTTATGTTGGGCGGAGGAGAGCGCTACGAGTTCTCGGATCCCTTCGATTCTTCGCTCTCGGTTTCATTGCGCGATACGGCGCACGTATGGGCAAAGACCGGTGACGCGGGCACGCCGCTCATTTGGTCTAACGATTGCGGCAGTGGTCACACCGTGGTGTGCAACATTGGCATCTACGACAAGGTCATGCGTGGGTTCTATGCTTCGGCCGTAAGCTTGCTGGGCGATGCCACGGCCTATCCGGTCATCAACAGCGCCGTGTTCTATTTGGACGACTTTCCTAGCCCCGTGCCCTCGGGCGATGGTACTTATATCAAGCGTGACTACGGCCTTTCCATTGCCGATTTTTACACCAAGGTCTGGTGGCCCGATCTGCAAAAGCTCGCGCAAAAATACGGCATTCGCTATACCGGCGTGATGATCGAAAACTATGAGGACGCGGTCAACCAGACCGAGCCCGCGCGCCAACCCGATACCACGCAGTTTCGATATTTTGGCGGCATGCTGCTGCAGATGGGCGGCGAGCTGGGCTTTCACGGCTACAACCATCAGCCGCTTGCGCTCTGGGACACCGACTATGGTACGTTGTACGTCTACAAGACCTGGAAGAACAAAGAGACGCTCGTCGCTTCGCTTAACGAACTTATCGCGTTTCAAGACGAGGTCCTGCCCAACGCTCATGGCTCGGTCTACGTGCCACCGTCGAATATCCTTTCGGCCCGCGCGCGCCAGCTTATCGGCACCGACGTGCCGCGCATTAAGACTATTGCCAGTACGTATTTTGAGGATGGCACCGACCTGCCGTACGTGCAGGAGTTTGGCGTGGCGAGCGATGGCATTGTGGAGCAGCCACGTATTGTTTCGGGCGGCATGGTCAACGATTCCTATATGCGTCTGGCAGCCGTGTCCGAACTCAACATGCACTACGTGAGTACGCATTTTATGCACCCGGACGACCTTTTGGACCCCGATCGCGGAGCCAAGGAGGGCTGGGAGGTCTACAAGGGCGGCCTGGTCGACTACCTGGAGTGGCTTACCAAGTCTGCGCCCGACCTGCGCCGCCAGACCGGCTCGGAATGCTCGGGCGCCATTCAGCGCTTTTCGTCGGTTACGGTGAGCGTGGATACCAGTGCGGATGCCTGGACGCTCAGCCTGGGCAATTTCCACGACGAGGCGTGGCTCATGTTCCGCGCCAATAATGGCGAGCCGGGTGCGGTGACGGGTGGCGAACTGACGCACCTTACGGGCGATCTGTATCTGCTCAAGGCAAATGATAATACCCTGACGATCGAGCGCAAGGAGGGTGGCGACAGATGAGAATCTGCTTGGTACTCGAGGGTTGCTACCCCTATGTGCACGGCGGCGTATCTACCTGGATGCATGGCTATATCCAGGCCATGCCCGAGCATGAGTTTGTGCTATGGGTGATTGGCGCGCATGCTGCCGACCGCGGTAAATTTGTCTACGAGCTGCCCAGCAACGTGGTCGAGGTGCACGAGGTGTTCCTGGACGATGCCCTGCGGCTTTCGGGCGAGCAACATGAAGCCAGTTTTAACGACCGCGAGCGCGAGGCGCTACGCCGCCTGGTGTCGCTCTCCAATCCGGACTGGGACGTGCTGTTCGATATTTTCCAGCGCCGTCGCGTGCATCCGCTCTCGTTTTTGCAGAGCCGCACGTTTATGGATATCTTCCGCGACGTGTGCCTTGCCGAGTACCCCTACACGCCCTTTGCCGACGCATTCCACACCATGCGCTCTATGCTGTTGCCCGTGCTCTACCTGTTGGGCAGCGAGGTGCCGGTGGCCGATGTGTACCACGCTATCTCGACCGGCTACGGTGGCCTGCTCGCCTGCCTGGGCTCAAGCGTTCACCATGCGCCGGTGCTGCTGACCGAGCATGGCATCTATACCCGCGAACGCGAGGAAGAGATCATTCGCGCCGACTGGGTGGTGCCGTCGTTTAAGGACCGCTGGATCCGCTTTTTTTACCTGCTTTCGGAGGAGATCTACCGCCGCGCCTTCCGCGTGACGAGTTTGTTCCATAACGCCCGCAAGACGCAGATCGATATGGGCTGCGATGCGGGTAAATGCCTAGTCATCCCCAACGGCATCCAGTTCGACCGCTTTAAGGATATTCCCATAAAGCCCGATGACGGCTGGGTGGACATTGGCGCGGTGGTGCGCCTGGCGCCCATCAAGGACGTCAAGACTATGATCTATGCCTTTTTTGAGCTGCACGATCGCCTGCCCAAGGTGCGCCTGCACATCATGGGCGGCGTGGACGACGAAGAGTACGGCGCCGAGTGCCACGCGCTGGTCGATACCCTGGGCGTGCGTGCCTTGATCTTTACCGGCCGCGTCAACGTGGTCGAGTACATGGAAAAGCTCGACTTTACCATTTTGACGAGCATCTCGGAGGGCCAGCCGTTGAGCGTGTTGGAATCGCTGGGCGCGCGTCGCCCCTGCGTGACGACCGAGGTCGGCTGCTGCCGCGAGCTGCTCGAGGGCGCCCCCGGCGACGACTTTGGCGTTGCCGGATATGTGAGCCCGCCCATGTATCGCAAGGGTCTGGCCGATGCCATGGAGCGCATGTGCGCGAGCCGTGCCCGCCGTCTGGAAATGGGGGAGCGCGGCCAGCGTCGCGTGGCGACCTACTACCTACACGAGCAGATGCTCGCCAACTATCGTGCGCTGTACGACGAGACGGCTCGCGCGTTCAATTTGCCCAAGAAGGAGGTGTAGCCGGTGGCCGGAATCGGTTTTGAGCTCAAGCGCCTGTTTAAGCGCAAGGGTCTGTTTGCCACGATGCGCGCCTATGGCTACGCCGGCATCGTGTGCACGGGCCCCATGCTGCTGGGCGTACTGTTGCAGGTGGGCATTTTGGTGCTGTGCGGTCTGTGGGACGTGGGCCGCGCCAACCAGGATCTGCTGGTGTGCATGGTGACCTATACGCTTCTGGCGTCGCTTACGCTCACGAGCTTTTTCTCCATGCCCGTCACGCGCTTTTTGGCGGACATGCTGTTTGCCGAGCGCGAAGAAGAGGTCTTGCCCTCGTTTTGGGGCTCCAACGCCATCATGCTCGTTGCGGGCACGGTGCTCTACGGCGTATTTTTGCTGTTCTCGGGCGCCACGCTACTGCAGGGGCTGCTGTGCCTGTGGCTGTTCAACATTATGATCGTCAACTGGAACGGCATGAGCTATCTCACCGCTATTAAGGACTACCGGGGTATTCTGTGCAGCTTTGCCGCGGCCATTGGCGTGGCGTGCCTGTGTGCCTTGGCCGCGCTGGCACTGGGGCTGCCGCCGGTCGAGGGCCTGCTGGCCTCGATCGCCCTGGGCTACGGTGTGATGCTCGCTTGGGACGTGGTGCTGCTGTACCGGTATTTTCCTCAGAGCGAACGTAGCCCCTGGCTCTTTTTGCGCTGGCTCGATCAGTTTATGCCGCTGGCACTCACGGGCCTGTTTACCAACCTGGGACTCTTTGCACATCTGGTAATTATTTGGGCCGGCCCCATTGGCGTGCAGGTCAAGGGCTTGTTTTATGGCGCACCCTACCACGATGTGCCGGCGCTCATCGCGTTTTTGACGATCCTTGTCACGACCGTCAACTTTGTAGTGTCGGTCGAGGTCAACTTCTATCCGCGCTACCGCGACTACTACAGCCTGTTTAACGACGGCGGCGTGGTGGGCGACATCGTGGTGGCCGAGGAGGAAATGCTCGCCACGCTCAACCGGGAGCTGCGGTTTTGCGCGCTCAAGCAGCTGTTTGTGACGGTCATCTCGCTCGAGACCACGGTGCTCTCGGCCCTGCCACTGGGCTTCAACAACCTTATGCACGGGTATTTTCGTACGCTGTGCGTGGGCTATGGTCTGTATGCCGTGGGCAATACGGTGATGCTCATCTTGCTGTACTTTACCGACTACAAGGGCGCCGTGCTTGCCTCTGGGCTGTTCGCGGGCGTGGCGGGGCTGGCGACC
>CABQXG010000012.1 GCA_902468045.1 uncultured Collinsella sp. | reverse complement strand
ATCCCGCTTCAACGATTAACCGCCTTTGGGCAAAAAAGAAAGCCGGGCAGGTACGGAAAACCGCAACTGCCCGGCGATAAGCGTGAGGGTAGCTAAAACCCCGTCTCAAATGAGCTACTAAAGGAGATTGAGGGGGAGCTGGGGGGCGTCTCCCCAGAGTTTCTCGAGGCGGTAGAAGTCGCGGGCTTCGGGAGTGAAGACGTGGACGACAACCGAACCGTAGTCCATGAGCATCCAGGTCTTCTGCTCGCGACCCTCGATGGAGAACGGATGCTCGCCGCAAGCCTCGGCGACCTTCTCCTCGATCTCGTCGACGATAGAATCGACCTGGCGGTTGTTGGTACCGGTGGCAAGCACAAAGTAGTCGCATACGTCGGAAAGCTCGGTCAGGTCGAGCACCTGAACGTCCTCGCCCTTCTTGTCGTAGGCGGCCTGCGCGGCGGCGCGGGCGACATCCTCGGCGGCGACACCGCTCGCGGACAGCGAGGCGGCGGTGCGGTCGGACGTGGCGACGAAGCTCTTGTGCTCCACACCTTCAAGAATCTGCTCGTCGGTCATGGTCTCGTCGGCCATGGAATACCTCTTTCTAGACAGCCCGAGCTAGCGCAGCTGGGCGTAATGGTTGTAAATCGAAATAGCCGTGGGATAAAGATAGCGCCCGGACTGGATCACATAGACCAGACCCTGCGCAAAACAGGAGAAGAACAACTCATCGAGCGTCGACTCCCCCACCATCTTACGCAACGCATGGGCATAGTCGCCGTGGCGGTTGGGCTCGATGGCATCGGCCACAAAGACCACCATATCGAGCGGCGTCATGTCGCAGGCACCCACGGTGTGACGGTCGACAGCCTGGAAAACGGCCGGCGACAGCTCGGGAAAAAGCTGCGGAAGCTCGTAGGCGGCAACAGGGCCATGCAAAAGCGGCGTCGCGGCGGAAGGAGAGCCGGCAATCTTAATGCCGTAATGCAGAGCGCGCGTGACCAGCTCGTCGTCGGAAAGCACCTTGTCCCAGTCGTGGATCAAGCCGGCGGCAGCGGCATCAAAGCGGTCGACGCCGTAGACCTCGGCCAGATGAAGTGCGGTCTCGGCAACACCCAGCGAATGCACATAGCGCCTGCGCTTATCCTTCATGCGAACATCGAGCAGCTCTTGAATGCGCTTGAGCAGCGCGCGCTCATCGCCCTCAAACTGATCCTCTACCGACAACGTAGACCCCCATCACTCAAAATCCTCTTGGCCCAAATCGGCATATAGCCTGCGCTTGCGAATGTAGCCGAGCACGGACTCGCTCGTAAGATAGCGCACGCTCATGCCGCGGGCAACCCGCTTGCGAATGTTGGTCGAGCTAATCGCCAGCGCCGGAATCTGAATATAGCGCACGTCGAATGGCAACCCCGATTCCTTAATCCGCGCCCGGGCCGTATCGATGTCAAAACCGGGACGTGTAGCAGCAATAAAGGTTGCCAGTTCGGCAATCTCATCAGCATTGTGCCAGGTCACAATATCGATAATCGCATCGGCGCCCGTAATAAAGTAGAGCTTTACCTGCGACGGGTAAAAGTCGCGAAGGGCATGAAGCGTATCGGCCGTGTAGGTTACGCCCGGACGGTCGATCTCGAACCGACTCGCCAAAAAGGCCGGGTTCGCGGCGGTGGCGAGGACCGTCATAGCATAACGGTCCTCGGCAGGCGTCACCGGCTTGTCAAGCTTAAAGGCGGGAGAGCCCGCCGGCATAAAGAGCACAGCGTCCAAGTCGAGCGACTCACGCGCCTGCTCGGCGGTCACCAGGTGCCCGTAATGGATGGGATCAAAGGTGCCACCCATAATGCCGAGCCTAAACTCCTGCCCGTCCTCTAGAGGAAGCTCGGGCAGACCGATTCCACCGCGCAGCGACATGGCTTACTCGCCCTCCGAGGTCTCGGCATCGTCCGCGGCATCCACCGCATCGACAACCTCGACGCCCTCATCCGCAGCATCGGTCACGTCAATGGCCTCAACGGCAACGTCCTCGCCAGCATCCTCGAGCTCCTCGTACTCCGAGAAGTCCTCAGCGCCCTCAAAGTCAAAGGCACGCTGGCAAATGCGGACCTCGTCGCCCGCACGGCAACCGGCCTTCTCGAGCGCGTCGTCAACACCCATACGCGCAAACTTATGTTGCAGGTAAATGACGGCTTCCTCATTTTCCCAGTCGGTCTGAATGACCATGCGCTCGATGGCACGACCGACCACGCGGAAGGCACCGGGCTCTTCCTGGACAATGCGGAAACGCTTCTCACGCTGCAGGCGACGGCGCTCCCACTCATCGTCGCGCAGAACGACCGGCTCATCGGAGACCGACAGCTCGGCGCGCAGCTTAGCCACCTGCTCGCCCACGGCAAGCATCAGCGTGTTGAGGCCGGCGCCCGTAACAGCAGACACGGCAAAGAACATATGTCCATCGTCGAGCGCTGCGCGCTTGAGGTCGGCAATCTTGTCGGCCGTGCCCGGCGCGTCGCACTTGTTGGCAACGACGATCTGCGGACGCTCCGAAAGCTCGGCGCCATACTGCTCGAGCTCGCGGTTGATGATGCGATAGTCCTCAACCGGATCGCGATCCTCAAAACCGCCCGTCATGTCGACGACATGCATGATCAGGGCCGTACGCTCAATGTGGCGCAGGAACTGGTGACCCAGGCCCTTGCCCTCGCTCGCGCCCTCGATAAGACCGGGGACGTCGGCAACGACGTAAGAATATTCGCCGGCACGCACCATGCCGAGGTTCGGCACGAGCGTGGTAAACGGGTAGTCGGCAATCTTAGGACGGGCGGCACTCATGCGCGCGATGAGCGATGACTTACCCACCGAGGGGAAGCCCACGAGCGCGGCATCGGCCATGAGCTTCATCTCGAGCTCGATCCAGTGCTCCTCGGCCGGCTCGCCCAGCTGGGCGAACGCGGGCGCACGGCGCACCGATGTCACAAAGTGGGTATTGCCCAGGCCGCCGGCGCCACCGGGCGCCACGACAACGCGCTCGCCATCGTGCACCAGATCGGCAATCTCGAACATCGGGGTCTGCGTCTCGGGATCGAGCTCGCACACCACGGTACCCATAGGGACCTTGAGAATCAGGTCCTCGCCGCTCTTACCGTTACGACGGGCACCCTGCCCGTGCGTGCCGCGCTCGGCGCGGAAGTGATGCTTAAAGCGGTAATCGATCAGGGAAGACAGCTGAGCATCGGCCTGGATGACGACATTGCCGCCACGACCGCCGTCGCCGCCATCGGGGCCGCCCTTGGGGACAAAGGCCTCGCGCCTAAACGACATGCATCCGGCACCGCCGTCGCCGCCGCACACGTTAATGCGGCTGATATCGGTGAACTGTGACAACAGAATCGCCTCCTACAAAAAAGAGGGAGACCCTTGAATCCTAAAACTCAAGTGCCTCCCACATATGTGCTCTATGAAGGGTGAATTACGCGTTCGCGAGCGGGCGTACGCTGACCCTGTGCTTGATACCCTTGTGGAACTCAACGGTACCGTCGACCAGCGCGAACAGCGTGTCGTCCTTACCACGGCCAACGTTCTCACCCGGGTGGATGTGCGTGCCGTGCTGACGGACGAGAATCGTGCCCGTGGTTACCGTCTGGCCGGCATAGCGCTTCGTGCCAAGGCGCTGACCGCGGGAGTCACGGCCATTACGGGAGGAACCGAGTCCTTTTTTGTGTGCCATTGTGTATACCTACTCTTTCGTTACGAGTGTAATCTACTCGGCGACGGGAGCCTCGGCAACAGCCTCAGCCTCTGCCTTGACAGCCTTCTTGGCGCGGGAGGTAGCCTGAACCTTCACGATCTTCAGCTTGGTGAGCTGCTGACGGTGACCCTTCAGACGACGATAGCGCTTGCGCTTGTGGAACTTGAAGACCAGCTGCTTCTCGCCCTTGAACTGCTCAACGATCTGAGCGGTAACCTTGGCCTTGGCCAGCTTGTCGGGATCGGTGACGATCTTCTTACCATCGTTGAGGAAGATAACCGGCAGGGTGACCTTGTCGCCCTCATTGCCCTCGATCTTCTCGACGGTGATGACATCGTCGGTGGCGACCTTGTACTGCTTGCCGCCCGTGTTAACGATTGCGTACATGTTTACTTGCCCTTCATGCATCAGTTAGTGCAACAGCCGAATATAGTAGCAGGCGAAAATACCCCCGTCAACGAGTATGTGGAGCAAATCCACAAGTTCGCACAGGTATGGGGCTGACGAGTCGGCCCTCGTCGTCCTCGCATGCTTGATTCTGACGCTCGACATCGTAGGAGCAGATGGTCACGAGGTCTTGCATACCGGTGGAAACAATAGGTGCATCCACGCCCGGGGTCAAGCCCTGCAACAAAACATCAGCAGCAGAAAGCAAAATTTCCGGACGCATGGAGCCCTCGTTGTCGGCATTGGTGTCGAGCATGAGCACCAAATGGTCGGGGCGCTCCCCCGCCGTGAGCTCATAGCCCACGAGTGTGTGATCCAAATCCAAGCGCTTGCTCTTTTTTCCGCGCGCGTAGTCGATGCCATGGCCCGCGCGCAGCGTGTCGATCGCACGATGCACCTCGTCGGCGCTTACGGGCGCCTCGGGGTCCAGATGCAGGTCGATGCGATACGACAGGCGCGTGAGCTGCGCCGTCAACGCCGGCGTGCGCACGTCGATGTACGCCGCCTCGATGGGCGCCAGATCGGCCGGAGACGCCGCAGCCAGGCGCCCAAACGCCTCGTCGAGCGCCACGAACTCGGTCATAAACAGGTCATACCACTCGCAGGTCGACGACGTGCCCACCGGTAGCGCCGAAGAGAAGCCAACGCGCATGTGCGGAGAGAAGCCCTGCGTGACGGCATAGGGAAGTCCCGCACGGCGCACGATGCGCTCAATGGTATGGATTACTTCGAGATGACCCAGGTACTTAAGACGATCGCGCTTGCCATAGCGAACACGAAGCCTAAAGAGCGAGGGGTTGTCGGTCAGGCGCTCACTCATGCGCGATCACCCATCAATACATTCTTGGCGTGGAGCGTGGGGCAGATCCCGCAGCCGGTGCACGACGTGCGGGTGCAGTCGGGAGTCGTGACGCCCTCGAGCGAGCGACGGTACTCGCGCTCGAGGAAGCCACGCGTGCAGCCGGGGCTCACGTGCTCCCACGGCAGGCGCCAGTCCAACTCGTAAGGCAGGTGTACGAGCTCGTTGAGGTCGATGCCGTTTTTGGCAGCAGCCTCCTTCCAGTTCTCGAGCGAGAAATGCTCTACCCAGGCGTCAAAGCGAGAGCCCGAACGCCAAGCATCGATGATGACGGGCGTCATGTCACGACCGGCGCGGGAAAGCGCGGCCTCGATGAGCGAGGTCTCGGCATCGTGGTAATGCACGCGGACGGCACGGTTGCGAACACTCGTGATAAGCAGCTTCTGGCGACGCTTGACGTCGTCGTAGTCGAGCTGCGGGCACCACTGGAACGGCGTGGCGGCCTTGGGGATAAAGACCGAAACCGAGATGGACACCGAAATCGAGCCGCGACGAGCCTTGGGCACCACGGAACGACCGAGCTCCAGCACGTGATCGGCCAGATTGGCGATGGCCACGATGTCCTCATCGCGCTCGCCGGGAAGGCCCATCATAAAGTAGAGCTTCATGCGTTTCCAGCCGGCCTCGAAGGCCGCCTTGGCCGCACGGTCCAGGTCCTCCTCGGTCACGTTCTTGTTAATGATGTCGCGCATGCGCTGGCTGCCGGCCTCGGGCGCGAACGTCAGGCCGCCCTTCTTTTCGCCGGCGACCGACTCGGCCATATCCACGCCAAACGAATCCAGGCGCTGCGACGGAATAGACACGCGAATACCCGTATCCTCCAGGCGACGGTTGAGCCTGCCGAGCACGTCGCGAATGCAGGAGTGGTCGGTCGTGGAGAGCGAGGTCAGCGACACCTCGTCATAGCCGGTCTTTTCCAGACCCTGAATCACCGACGAGACGATCTGGTCGGCCGAGCGCTCGCGCACCGGGCGATACGTCATGCCGGCCTGACAAAAACGACAGCCGCGGGCGCAGCCGCGCAGGATCTCGATAGACAGGCGGTCGTGAACCAGCTGTGCATAGGGCACGCACGACTGCGACAGCGGATTCGTGGCGCCGAAATCCTCGACGACGCGCTTGTAGACCACGGTCGGCGCATCCTTGCCCTCACGCGGCACGGTGTAGCCATGCGGCGAGCAGGGCTCGTCGTGACGAACCTCATAGAGCGACGGCACGTAGTTGCCGGCAATGGATGCAAGCTGCTCGACAATCTGCGCGCGCGGGACCCCTTCGTCACGCAGGCGCCGATGCAGCTGGCAGGTATCGAGCAGCGATTCCTCGCCCTCACCGATGAGGATGGCATCGAAGAAGGCCGCGTACGGCTCGGGGTTGTACACCGAGGGGCCGCCGGCGATGATAATGGGGTCGTCCTCGGTGCGGTCAGCCGCTAACAGCGGAATACCAGCGAGGTCGAGTGCCTCGAGGAAGTTCGTCACCGCCATCTCGTGCGGCACATGCAGGCCGACGATATCAAACGAAGCGACCGGCGCTGCACCCTCGAGCGAGAGCAGCGGAATGCCTGCCTCGCGCATGGCGTCACCCATATCGGGCCACGGCACATAGCCGCGCTCGCAGGAGATGCCCTCGGCCTGGTTAAGGATGTTGTAGAGGATGGCGATGCCCTGGTTGGGCAGACCGACCTCGTACACATCCGGGTAGATCAGGCAGCAACGGTAGTCGGCATCGGCCTTGGAAAGCGTGCCCCACTCGTGATCGATATAGCGGCTCGGTTTCTCGACCTTGGCGAGCAGCGGCTCAATTAAATGAAAACAGTCTTGGTATGCAACGCGCAACGGAAAACCCCTAAGCTGCGAGATCGGATGCGTCCTGGTAGGACGCCATAGGACGGGTAGCGCCAGCGACCGTGGTCACCAGATCGCGAACGCGGGAGAACGTGGCAGTGACCACCTCGTTGGCACGACTGTAGTCGACATCGCGCTCGTAGAGCGAAACGAGCGCACGGCCCATGCCATAGGTGCCCGCGGCGGCAGTGAGCGCCTTGACGGCAAACCCAATATGCGGCGTCTGCTTGACGAGCGCGCGGGTGACCGCGCGGATCACAAGACCGCCGGCAAGCACGCCCGCGACCTCGTAGCCACGCTCTGGCTTAATGCCGCGTCCAAAGACGGCAGCGAGCTCAAAGAGCATGCCCACCTGCGCCAGCGCCATAACGGGATAATCGGCGCCCGGCAAAAACACCAGCGCACCGGTCGCCATATTGGTGAGCGCGCACGAGGTGATGATACGATTGGCTGCCGCAATGCGCATGAAGGCAAAGTTCGCCGCAAAAGCCGTTTCCTTGTCGGTGCGATCGAGAATCCAGCGAGCAAGCGTCTCGAGCAGATACGTCTTATCGGTTGCCGCTACCACGCCGAGCATGGGCGTGGACTCCTCGATAAACGGCACCTCCACAGCAGACTCGGCAAGCACGCACACGGGCACGCCGGCGATCACGAGCTCCTGCACGGCACTCTCCAAGCGGTCGGAACCACACGAGAGCACCAGCACCACATCGGTATCGGTCTTTGGAGCAATTCGCTCCTCCCCCAGACGCTCGACGCGCACAATACCCGAGGTCGTCTGCGGCACAAAGGCGTCACGCACCGTCTCGGCCAGAAAGCGCGAGGCGGACGAATCCAGATAGACCGAGACGCGCACCGGCGTATCGGAATCCTTCTTAACGGACGCGCCCATCTTAAAAGCGCGGGTCAGCTTATCTACGGGAATTTTCATAGCAAACCCCTCCAGCGGTTACGCGGCGCCCGAACGATGCCGCCATATGGATTGTACGATACCCACCGTCAGCAGCTGAATCATCATCGAAGACGAACCAAAGCTAATAAACGGTAGCGGAATACCGGTAATCGGCATCATGCCGATGCACATGCCGATGTTTTCGAAGGTCTGGAACGCCCACATGCCGACGATACCTACGCATGATAAGCGTAGGAACAGAGACTCGCACTTAAAGGCAACGCGGATCGTCGAGAAGATGAGCAGTACATACAAGCACAGCAGCAAAAAGGAGCCGCAGAAGCCAAAGGTCTCGGACAAAAAGGCGAAGACGAAGTCGGTATGGAACTCGGGTAGGAAGCCGCCGGCCGACTGCGTCGCATGCCCCAGGCCCTTACCAAAGAAACCGCCCGAGCCGACCGCGATCAACGACTGCTGCAGATTGTACGCATCGTCCGAATCGGCATTATCGGGGTCGATAAAGACCGTCAGACGGTTCATCTGATACTGCTTGATGAGCACATCGTGGCCGAGCAACGAATCAAAGACCGAATCGAGCGCCAGGACGAGGGCCACCAAGCCCACGAGCAGGGCCAGGGTCGACAGCACCCATTCGCGGCGTGCACCGCTCATACAAATGACGATGGCGCCCGAAACCAGCACGACCAGGCCCGAGCCCAGGTCGCCCATGGCAACGACGGCCAAAAACGGAATGGACAGCATGCCGCAGAGCTTGACGTAGTCGCGAACGGTATCGATGCGACCGTTATACTGCGAGCCAAGCGTAGCAATAAAGAAGATGGTGATGAGCTTGGCAAGCTCAACCGGCTGGAATGTCAAGCCGATACCGGGAATCTTGATCCAGCCCGTCATGCCCAGACCGCCCGTATAGGACAGACCCGGAATCTTGGGCGAGAAAATCACGATCAGGTCAATGACGAGCAACGCCGTCGAGAAATTGGAAATACCGCGCAGGTCGGTACGCCAGACCAGCACCGCCAGCACCGCTCCGATGCCAATTCCCAGCAGATGGCGTGAGAACGAGGCATCGGCCTTAAACTGCGAAGCCGACCAGATAATGATGGCACCGTAGGCGACAAGCGCCACAGTAGCCACGAGCACACCGATATGCACCTTTTGGCGAAACGTGCCGCGCGAGGCCAAAAGTTGCTTGTTGACACGGTCCAGGCTGCTGCGAGAGCCGGTCTTGGTTGAACGGAACAGATCCGCCGGAGAAAAATCCATCGCAACCTCCTATCGAACCGAAGAATCGCCCGAGGCCGAAGAGGTATCGGGTTCGCCATAAATCACGCCGAGCACGTCGCGCACGACATGCATCGCGGTATCTGAGCCGCCGCCGCCCTGCTCCAGGACAGTAGCGATGACATACTTGGGGTCATCGGCCGGTGCATAGGCGCAGAACCACGCGTATTCGTCCTCGCCGCTTTTCTCGCCCGTGCCCGACTTGCCGTATACCTGCGGCGTCAGGGTGCCAAAGTGAGCCGCTAGGGACGTCGATGCCGTGTAAATCACGTCGTGCATGCCGTTGCGAACAAGAGCCAAATCCGAATCGCTGTTGATCTTGGCCTCCAGGCGCTTCTTCTTGCCCTTTCCGTTGTACTTATAGGCATCGCCGTCACCATCGCGCGATACGGCAGACAAAAACACGTGAGGCACGTACTGTTTGCCGCCGTTGGCAAGACCCATATAGGCGCACGCCATCTGCAGGGGCGTCACCAGGATGTCGCCCTGGCCGATGGCAATGTTGGTCATATCGCCGGCATTCCACTTGCGGTCCTCGGCAGAGGCGTCGGTGAAGTACGACTCTTTCCACTCGGCATCGGGAATACGGCCCGAGCCCTCACTCGGCAGATCGATACCGCAGGTCTTGCCTAGACCCCAGCGACGAAAGACCTCCTGCAGGCCCTCGGGATGTTGCTCGTCATAAAAGAACGCCTTGCCCATGTCGTAGAAGACGGGGTCGCACGAGTTGGCGATACCCGACTGCAGCGTCATGGTGCCGTGGCCAGACGTCAGCCAGCAGCGCTTGCCCCAAGCCTTGCCCAGGCCCGTCCAATAGCCCGTGCAGTTGGTTGTCTGCGTTGAAGTGTAGGTTCCAAACTCAAGACCGGCCAGCGCCGAGAGCGGCTTGATGGTCGAGGCCGACATGTACTGTCCGCTAATGGCGCGGTTGAGCAGCGGGTGCGAACCCTTGTCATCATTGAGCTCGGTCCACACGTCGTTTGAGACGCCACCGATAAAGACGGACGGATCGAACTTGGGCTCGCTCGCCATGCCCAAGATCTCGCCATTGTTGGGATCGAGACACACCACAGCGCCGTTGCCGGCATTGCTGTAGCCAGTGGTCTTGGCAAGCTCGATAGCGCTCGCCAGCGCCGTCTCACAGGCCTGCTGGATCTTAAGGTCGAGCGTGAGCTTAATGTCGGAGCCGGCCTTCGCGGGCACGGCGCCGGCCTGACCGGTCACATTGCCCGAAGCATCGACCTTGACGGTCTGCTCGCCACGAATACCCTGCAGCAGGTTTTCGTAGTAGCTCTCAACGCCCGCCTGGCCCACGATATCGCCCGACTGGTACGTAATCTTGCCAGCAGAAGCATCATCATCGCCAGAGGTTTTCTTATTCTGGGCCTCGAGCTGCTCGGAGGTAATGGTGCCGGTATAGCCCAAGATATGACATGCCGTCTCGCCATATGGATACTGGCGCTCGGTACGCTCGGCAATCTTGACGCCCGGGAACTCGCCGGCATGCTCCTGAATATAGGCAACCGTGGAGCGACGGACGTCCGTCGCGATGGTATGCAGGCTCTGGGCGCCCTCTGTATTGTTCTGAATATTGCGAAGGACCGCCACGTAAGGCATTCCAAGCACGTTGGCAAGATGGCGAACCAGAACCTCATCCTCGGCAAGGTCGCGGTAGGCCACGACAGCAAGTGAGGGACGGTTCTGGACAAGCGCCAAGCCATTGCGGTCGAGGATGCGACCGCGCACAGCGGGTGTGGTAACGGTGCGAGTCTGGTTGCTCTTGGCCTGCTTCTCGTAATAGTCCGACGAGACCATCTGCATGCCCCACAGCTTGACGGCAAGTGCCGCAAACATTGCGCCCACACCCGTGGTGAGGATGGAAAAGCGGCCCTTAAAGGCGGTCGCCGCGGTATTGCCTTCGCCCTCGGTGGCGCGCGGGGCCGTTCCATGCTGTGTATCGTAGGTAAAACGGGAATCGCCACGACGCATGATGACCAGCGCGACCACGATGGCCACAACCAGCACGATACCGGCGATAATAACCGTCATCTGGGAAGACATCTACGGGCCTCCCCTATTTGAGCTTGCGGGTCTTGGGCTTAAAGCGCATACCCGTCTGGCGTCCGCCACGTGCGGAGAATCCATAGCCGGACTGCGGCACGACGCCGGACATCAAAAACGGAATGGCAACCAGACCCGTCAGGATCGAGGACGGCAGCGCATGGCCGAAGATCGCCACGACAAAGCTCGTCTCCAAACCCATAAACAGCAAGATGATGCTGTAGATCACATTAATGACGAGCGCAAAGGCGCCCACGGTGACGCCGCGCGCACTCGGGGTACCGCCCGTCTGACCGACGGCGCTGTGCACCAGGGCAAAAGAACCCACGGTCAGCAGGAGCGACATAACGCCCACCGGCACGGCAGCGGACAGGTCATAGAACAACCACACGACGGCACGGGTCGGGTCGCCCGAGAACACGCTTAGGCACACCAGGATAATCATGAAGTTGACGCGACCGCCCGCAATGGAGATCTGCGGTGCCAGGCCTGCCTGCAGCAGCACGCACACAATGGCGGCGATCACAAACGTGCGGGAGCTCATCCCCTGCTCGTGTAGATCCATGGACATGCCCCCTATTCGCTCGAGCCGGAATCGGTCGTCTCGGACGTGTCGGAACTGTCATCCGAGCTCTCGTCCTTCGTCTTGGTCGCAGCATCGCGCGACGTTCCCTGCGGCGTGCTGTTGGCCGTGCTCACGTCCTCATCCGAGGCCGACTGTTCGTCGGTCAGCGAGGTGATGACCAGCACTTCCTCGTTGTTCTCGGCCGTGGTCTGAGCGCGCACCACAATGGTGTAGTACACGTCGTTTGCCGATTTCTCAACCGACGAGACGGTGCCGAGCGGTAGACCCTTGGGGAACACACCGCCAATGCCCGAGGTCACGATGATGTCGCCAACCTTAACATCGGAGTCGACGCTCACGTACTCAAGACGCAGCGTGCCGTCAGCCTGACCCTGCAGCATACCCTGGGCGCGCGTGTCCTGCACCATGGCGGACACGCCCGAGTTCTCGTCGCCAATCAGGCGCACGGTAGAGGTCTTGGCCGATACCTCGATAATCTGGCCGATAACACCGGCCGAACTCGTTACGGGCATGTTGATGGTAAGCCCGTCGGCAGAACCCTTATCGATCGTGACGGTCGAGGTCCAGGCATCGCCCGAGGCACCGACGATACGAGCTGCGGTCGATTTAAGGTTGTAGGTCGACTGCAGGCCGACCAGCCCCTCCAGACGCTCAGCGGTCTTTTGAGCCTCGGAGAGCTCAGCAACCTTAGAGGTCAGTTCCTCGTTTTGCTTCTTAAGCTCATCAAGCGTGTCCTGCGACGCCGTAAGGTTAGAGAACACGTTGCCGATCGCATTGAAGGGAGCCGCCACAGCCGAACCCACAAAGCGCACCGGCGAGG
>CABQXG010000011.1 GCA_902468045.1 uncultured Collinsella sp. | reverse complement strand
GATCTTGAGGATATGGACGCACTGGTGGAGGCCTATCCCGGGACACGCCATGTGATGCTGGGGCGTGGCTTGCTTGCGAACCCCGCGCTGGCTCGCATGGTCAAGGGCGGCCCCGCTGCAACGGCTGCTGAGCTGCAACGTTTCCATGACACGCTGTTTGCGGCCTATGCAGAAGAGATTGGCGGTAACGCGGTCTTTCGTATGAAGGAGTGGTGGTTCTACGCCAAGTGCGCTTTCGCCGACCCCGCTACCGTTCACAAGCTTGTGCGTAAGACCAAAAAGGCCGACGAATACCGCGCCGCCGTCGAGCGGGTCTTTCGCGAGCAGCCACTCGCACCCATAGCTCGCTTCCGCGGCTAGTTAGACATCGGGGACGTTCTTTAGCGACTAGTCATTTAAGAACGTCCCCAATGACTATGTTGCACTAGAGCAGGTTCTTCTGTACCCATGCGATGATGTCGCTCGATTCGTAGAGTGGCTTGCCGTCGATGAACAGGCAGGGAACCTGGCGTTTTCCGCCGACGGCGATGAGCGTCTGCTCGGCCTCGGTATCGGTCGAGATATTGCGCTCGGGAATGGTCACGCCGTTATCGGCTAAAAAGCGCTTGACCTTTATGCAATACGGGCAGCCGGTCATAACGTAGAGCACGAGCTCGTGATCAGTAGTCATAGGTCTCCAATCGGTTGCGGTTTTGATTGAAATACCCAAAGCCGCCGCGGTCTATGCGCACGTCAACGACGACTCGATGGCCTGGACCAGAAACGCCGTGGCTCCGGTGCCGCAGGGCTTGTCGTAGTAGTCAACAAAGCGCTGGTCGGCAAGATAGCCGTGGGCGAGGCCCAGGTACGCCTCGTCTTGGGGCTCGCATCCCCAGTTGAGAGCAATCCATCGACGGTGCATTGTAACCAGTTTTTGGGCTTCGTTGCTCTCTGGGTCGCCAATGCCCATGGCAATCGAGAGCTGGCCCAAAATGGCGCGTTCAAGTTCCTTCATGTCGTTCCATGTCTGAGGATCCATATCCAGTAACGTTTCGTTTGCTGCATCGATAGCCTCATTGCCATAGCGAGCTCGAGCCTCGGCGCCGTAGCATTCCTCGTTTTCCTGCACGGTGCGCCAGCGCTCCAGTTGCGGCAGGACGGCGCCCATGAGCGAGACGGCTTCGTCGAGCGACATGCCGGTGTTTTGCGCCAGGCGCGGGGCGCAGTCCTCGATCATCGCCTCCATGGTGGTGGCGTAGGTGTACTTGCCGTGGTCGTAGCACCACTTGCAGTAATGGTCGGTCGTGGCGCCCGTGGCATCGGTGCCGCAGTCGTCGGGCGTGAGTATCATGCCGCAGCTCTGACAATAGTGCTCGGGCATTTCGAGCAGGTGAGACAGGGGCTCGCCGGTTACGGCGGCAATGAGCTTCATCATGTCGATGCCCGGGGTGACCTCGTCGCGCTCCCAACGGCTGACGGCTTGGCGCGTGACAAAGAGTTTGGCGGCGAGCTGCTCTTGGGTAAGGTGATGGGCGCGACGGATGGCAATGAGCTTTTCTGCAAAGGCCATAACGGCTCCTTTCTGCTGGTTGATGGCTTAAGCATACGCGGCGGCAGGCGCCCCTCCAAGCAACCGTTGGTTGCACGACGGGAGACCTCGGCGAAGAATTGCGCGCAACGCCCCACGCCTCCATGCCGTACAATGACCGGCATGGAACCTATTGCACACATACATACCGACCTGCCGCAGAAGTTCGGCATCCCACGCAACAGCTTTTTGGCGCCCCATCTGCAGGGACGCATCGTTTTTGAGCCGGAATTTGCCTCCAATGCAGCAGTTGAGGGCTTGGACTCCTTCTCTCACCTATGGCTGCTGTGGCGCTTCGAAAACGGCACGCCCGGCGGCACGGCTAAGGACATAGCTGCCGACGCCAAAACGCAGGACAGGTCCGGCACCAACGCAAAATGGTCGAAAACCGTGCGCCCGCCGCGTCTGGGCGGAGCCGAACGTGTGGGAGTGTTTGCCACGCGCAGTCCGTTTCGCCCTAATCCCATCGGGCTCACCTGCGTCAAGTTCGATCGTGTCGAGCTCACCGATGACGGCCCCATCATTCATGTGCTGGGGGCCGACCTGCGTGACGGCACGCCCATCTACGATATCAAGCCCTACATCCCGTTTGCGGACTGTCATCCGGATGCGACCGGCGGCTGGATTGAGGACGCTCCGTGGCAAGAGCTCGACGTCGAGTTCCCGCAAGCTCTTCAAGACATGGTCCCACCCGCAAAGCTCCCCGGTCTGGTCGAGGTTCTTCGCCAAGATCCGCGCCGCGCGGGCAGCAAGCACGAGCCAAACCGCGTTTACCACTTGGCCTACGCCGGACTCGACATATCTTTTACGGTCGATGAAACCCAGCTAACCGTAGTCGCCGTCAACGACGCGCAAGACTAACCAGCCATCCGTCTGCACCCGTCAAATTAAGCGCCAAACCCCATGCCAAAATCGCCTACGCTGGTGGACAATAACGCCTATCGAAACAGCCTACTTTGCACGGGAGCTCAGCATGAAATACGACTTTAGCTCGCTTATCGACCGCCACGGCATGGACTCCATTGCCGTTGACTCTTGGGGCGAGGTCCCCGGTATGGCCCCGAACGCACCCGACGAGGGCTTCGACCGCATACCCATGTGGGTGGCGGACATGAACTTCGCCACGGTGCCCACGGTCCAGGAGCACATCATTCAGCGCGTCCATCACCCCATGTTTGGCTACTTCAATCCGCGTCCCGAGTACTTCGATCGCATCATCGAATGGCAGAGCCGCCGTAATGGCGTCGAGGGCCTGGCACCTGAGCATATCGGCTATGAAAACGGCGTGCTGGGCGGTGTCGTGTCGACGCTGCGCGCGTATGTCCAGCCGGGCGATGCGGTACTGGTCCACAGCCCCACCTACATCGGCTTTACCAAGTCCATCGAAGCCGCGGGCTATCGCATTGTCCACAGCCCGCTTAAGCTCGACGACCAGAGCGTGTGGCGCATGGACTTTGAGGACATGGAGCACAAGCTCGCCCAAAACCACATTCATGCTGCGGTGTTCTGCTCGCCGCACAACCCCTGCGGCCGCGTATGGGAGCGCGACGAAATCGAGCGCGCCATGGACATCTATCGCCAGCACGATTGCGTGGTGATCTCGGATGAGATTTGGTCCGATATCATCCTGCCGGGACACAAGCATATCCCGACGCAGTCGGTGAGCGAGGATGCCCGCATGCGCACGGTTGCCCTCTACGCGCCCAGCAAGACGTTTAATCTGGCGGGCCTGGTCGGCAGCTACCACATTATCTATAACGAGACGCTGCGCGACCGCGTGTGCGCCGTGTCCAACAAGACTCACTACAACGAGATGAACGTCCTCTCCATGCATGCGCTTATCGGTGCCTACCAGCCGCAAGGCTACGAGTGGGTGGACGAGCTCAACCAGGTGCTTGCCGGCAATATCGAGTACTTCTGCACGTATGCAGAAAAACATTGGAAGGGCGTCGCGTTTTCGCGTCCGCAGGGCACGTACATGGTGTTTCTGGACTGCACCGAGTGGTGTCGCGAGCATGGCCGTGATATTCAGTGGCTGCTCGACGAGGGCGCCCGCGTGGGCGTGGGGTATCAGGATGGCCGTCCGTTCCACGGGCCCTGCCACATTCGCGCGAATCTGGCGCTGCCGCTTTCGCGCGTGAGGGAAGCGTGCGACCGCCTGGACCGCTACGTTTTTAATGCACGGTAAGTGTGCGCTGCATGCGGGGCCTTCTGCCAAGTCGGCTAGAAGGCCCCGCATGGTAGAACGTCTGTAACCATTGGGCACTCGAGTGGTTTCGTTTGCTATTATCTTTAACCATTTCAGTCTGTAAACAGGATCGTCTGGAGCTCGATGAAAAGACCCCGTCGCTCGGTTGCCATTTCGTTGTTTGTCGCGCTTGCGGTGGCGTGCGCCTTTGCCGTAGCGATAGCCGGCTGTTCCGGGTCGAATGACGGAGCCTCGACGTCTGCATTAGAAGGTCTGGATGCCTCGCAGGCCAAAGACGACGACCTTAAGACGCTCAACGTTGGCAGTGACCTCTACCCACCGTTTGTGTATACCGACGAGTACGGCGATATTGTTGGTCTGGATGTCGAGATATTGACCGAGGCGTTGGCCCGCATTGGTTACAAGCCAAAATACCAGCTGATCGACTGGGAAAAGAAGAAAGAACTGCTGGCGAGCGGCGAGCTCGATTGTGTCATGGGTAGCTTTAGCATGACGGGTCGCGAAAACGAGTATCGTTGGGCCGGCCCGTACCTTGCGAGCCGCCAGGTGGTCGCGGTCGATCCCCAGAGCGATATCTACACGCTTGCCGATCTTGAGGATAAGGTCGTGGCCGTTCAGTCCACCACCAAGCCCGAGGACATTTTGCTCAACCGTACAAATGAAAACGTTCCGCAGATCAAGGAACTCTACAGCTTTTCGGACCGTTCGTACCTGAACCCGGCGCTCGTCGAGGGTCTGGTCGACGCCATCGCCGCGCATGAGTCCTCGCTGCTCACCTACGAAAAAGACTATGGTGTGACGTATCGTATTCTGGATGAGCCGCTGCTAGAGGTTGGTTTGGGCACCGCTTTCGATATCAACGATACGCGTGGCATCGACGTCAAGCTCACTCATGCCTACCAAGAAATGCTTGCCGATGGCACCATGGAACGCCTGGTGTCAAAGTACTTCGATGACCCTTCGCCATTTTTGAATATGGAGGGCCTGTCATGATCGATGCGCCCGACCACGCCGCTCAGGAGCGGGGCAATCGTTCGGCAGGGGCATGGCTCCTTGTCGCTCTGCTGGGGATAGCGCTCTCGGTTGTTGCCGGCATGATGAGCTACGGTTACACGACGGCCCAAGCCGAGCAGCGCTTTGCCGACGTTGTCGATTACGTGGCGACGCAGAGCCTTTCCTACGATGCGTTCAACAGTGCCTATACGACCAAAAACCTGATTCGCGTTATGGAGATTGCCGGAGAGGCAGCGCGCGATATGGAGCGCGACGGCTTGGTGGATAACGCCACGCTGGAGCAATATGCCGACCAGTTCAACGTGAGTGCACTGATCGTGACGGACGCATCGGGCAATTTGGTGTCCGAGTGCTCGACGGATGACGTGGGCTACGAGTCGCTCGCTACGTATCTCAAGGAAGCGCCCGTGCTGGAGGTGGCAGCCCGTCCGCTTAAGTCCTATACCGCCCGTATCACGCTTGCGGATGATTCGGTCGCAGACATTGGCTGCGTGACTCGGCAGGATGGCGAGGGCATCGTTGTCGCGGTAAGGCATCAGAGCGCGAAGGCGGTTGCAAGCAATACACTCAAACTGCAGAGCTTGCTTGATGGCTATGAAACCATCGATAGCGGCAATATCGTGATCGAAAGCGACGGCAAGGTCGTTGCGACCAATGCCGTTGAACCCACCGTATTGGGCGTGTTCGATCTGCCTACGACGGATGTCTTCATTGTCGACGGTATAAAGGATCGATGCCCGGCTGGTAAGGTCAGATTGGTCAACGCCAGCGGCGAGTGGTATTTGGGCACATTTGGAAAAGCGCGCGGGTTCTACGTGTACACCTATGCCTCGGCGCGGCGCTACTTTGAGGTCGTCGCGGCTGTTGCTGCCGGCGTGCTGGTGCTCTACAGCGGTGTTATAGCCGTTGTTGTGCTGGTGCGTCGCCGCGCTGATCGTCGACGTTTGACGGACTTGTTGCAGCAGGGGCGCGACTATGGCGACAAGCTGGCAAAGGCAGCGCGTGAGGCCTCGTCTGCCAACTCGGCAAAGACGGAGTTTTTGCGTCGCATGAGCCACGATCTGCGCACGCCCATCAACGGCATTCGCGGTATGGTCGAGGTCGGCGATGCCAATGCGGACGATCTGCAAAAGCAGACTGAGTGCCGCTCAAAGATCTGGACGACCTTGCCAACGAGGCCCTGGATATGAGTCGTCTGGAGAGCGGGCAGATCGATCTGGAGCTTGTTCCCGCAAACTTGGTGACCCTCAACCACGAGGTGCGCGATATTCTGGAGCGCCAGGCAGAGGAGCGTCTGGTGACAATTATCTGCGACCAGCAGACGCTTGATCATCCCTATGTTCGGGTGAGCGTGACGCACCTCAAGCGCTTGTTGCTCAATATTGCCGGCAACGCCGTCAAGTACAACCGCCAGGGCGGCTATGTTCGCCTGGTGTGCCGCGAGGTGGAGCCAGCGGATGGCGTCCCCGTCTATGAATACACGATTACCGACAACGGTATTGGCATGAGCGAGGAGTTCCAACAGCACCTCTACGAGCCGTTTTGCCGCGAGGAGCAACAGGTGGAAGGCGCTTCATCGGGAACTGGCCTGGGCGCGCCTATCGCAAAACAGTTGGTCGAGCTTATGGGCGGAACCATGAGCTTTACGAGCGTCTTGGGGCAGGGGACGACTTTTACCATCCGCCTGCCGTTTGAGAAATGCAAGCGCTCCGAGATTTCTCAGGCAGTTCGCGCGGATGCGGGCGATGGCGATGCGCTCCAGGGCTTGCATGTTTTGCTCGTAGAGGATAACGATCTGAATGCCGAGATCGCGCAGTTTACGCTCGGCCGTGCCGGTGCCGTCGTGGCGCATGCTAAGGATGGCGAGTCTGCCGTCGAGGCGTTTGCCACGAGCGCACCGCACGAGTACGACGTGGTGTTGATGGACATCATGATGCCTGGCATCGATGGTCTTGAGGCTACGCGTCGGATTCGAGCACTCGATCGCGAGGATGCCGCGACCACGCCGATTATCGCTGTGAGTGCCAACGCCTTTGCCGACGACCGCAAACTTTCGCGCGAGGCGGGCATGGATGCGCACCTGAGCAAGCCTGTGAGCTCGCAAGAGCTCGTCGAGGCGCTGGCGCACATCGCCGCCGACGCTTCATAAGCATATGGCCCGGTTCCAAGGTGGGTTGGAACCGGGCCATATTGCTATTTGTGAGTTTTGCTTTTGAGGCTTACTTTTCTTGAATCTGCTTGCCGCAGAGATGCTCAATCGTAATCTCGTAGAGCTGGACGCCCTTAATGTCCTTGGCGATTTCCTCTTCGACCTCCTCGGCAGAAGGGTAGTACCTAAGGGCGAGCTGGCGGACTTTGTCTTCGATAAACGCGGGGGTGTCATTCGCCAGGCGACAGCGGCCAAAGACCACGGTACTCATAACGTAGGGAGCCCAGTCACCGTCCTTGTACCACTCGTTGCCGTAAACGGTAAAGCAGACCTTGTCA
This sequence comes from uncultured Collinsella sp., assembly GCA_902468045.1. GTDB lineage: Bacteria > Actinomycetota > Coriobacteriia > Coriobacteriales > Coriobacteriaceae > Collinsella. The sequence goes on along the minus strand of CABQXG010000011.1, from coordinate 5,668 downwards.
TCGCGCTTGAGTGCGTCGACCTTGTGGCCAGCTTTGGCGCCATGGAAATAAATCTTGTCGTGCTCGGTGTCAAAGAAGTAGTTGACGGGAATGGCGTACGGGTAGCCGTCGTCGCCGTTGACGGCAAAGACGCCGCGCTTGCAGGTAGCGAGCAGTTCGCGCGCTTCCTCGTCGGTGATGGCGCGTTTCTTTCGACGTAAGGGCCTAAACATCGTTGGCTTCCTTTCTGGTCGTGCGTGGTGGTTGAGCACAAACTATAGCGAAACGGATCCGTTTTTCTTGATGCGGGCGAGTATGTTTTTGAGCTTGTTAAAGTCGAGCGGTTTGGACAGATGGGCGTTCATGCCGGCGTCGTGTGCCGCCTTGGCGTCTTCGGCAAAGGCATTGGCGGTGAGCGCGATGATGGGGATATCGGCTGCATCGACCTTCTCGCTCAGACGAATCGCGCGGGTTGCCTCGTAACCGTCCATGTCCGGCATCATAATGTCCATCAGGATCGCATCGAAGCTGCCGGCGGGATGAGACAGGTACAGATCGACGACTTCGTTGCCGTTGACGGCGCGGGTGACCACGACGCCCTCGGATTCTAGCAGCGTCTGGGCAATCTCGGCATTCAATTCGTTGTCTTCGGCGAGCAGCACGTTCATGTCGGCGAGTGAGCAGTCGAGCGCCCTCTCGACCGTATTCGCCCGCGCTCGGGGGTTCTTGTCGATATCGAGCGGAATTTCCACGTAGAACGTGGTGCCCACATGGAGCTCGCTGGTGACTTCGATGGTGCCGCCCATCAGTTCAATAAGCGACTTGACGATTGGCATGCCCATGCCGGTTCCTTGGAACTTGCTGCGCGCATCGTCACCTTCTTGGGCAAACGGCTCATAGATATGCTTTAAAAACTTGGGAGCCATGCCAATGCCGGTATCCGAAACGCTAAAGCAAAAGAGCGCGCGCCCGTTATCGAGTGGCTTGGTCTTTGAGCTAAAGGTGACGGAGCCGCCGTGCTTGTTGTACTTAATGCTGTTGTCTAACAGGTTGATCATGATCTGTCGGATATGGGTGGGACTGCCGATCATGTATGGCCCCGTGGCGTACGGCAGACTATTGTCCTGCATTGTGATGCCGTTACTGGACGCGCGGAGCTTGCACAGCACCAGTGTATCGTCACAGAGCTCTTTGAGGTTAAAAGGCGCATGCTCCAGTGTTAGCTTGCGGTCTTCGATTTTGCCCATCTCGAGGATGTCGTTGATCAGCGAGAGCAGGTGATTGGCGGCAACGCGCGCCTTGGCACGGCTCTCGCGGGCGACTTGCATGTCGCCTTCCTTCAATTCCTCGATCTCGATAAGGCCCAGGATACCGTTGAGCGGCGTACGGATGTCGTGGCTCATGCGCGTGAGGAATGCCGTCTTAGCGGCGTTGGCAGCATCGGCTTTTTTGCGCTCGGTTCGAGCGCGCACGAGCGCCCAGATGAGCAGGACGATGCCGACCGACAACATACCGATGAGGGTAGCTGCAATGGCGGTGCGGTTGCGATAAAGGAATTGAAGCGTGTTGGATTCCTGGGCCGTGTACGACGTGGAGGAGAAATTGCTTGCGGAGAGCGATTCTCCGGCATTGATGATGCCCTTGTTGATGATTCCCAACAGCTCGGGTTTTCCGCGCGAAATCCAGCACGAGAGCTCACAGGTGTCAGGGAGCTCGGTCGTCTCGCAGTCCTCGAGATCGTAACGGTCACCGATGGTTTTTACGCGTGAACTGGGAGCGACGATGCAGTGCGCCGTTCCCTTCCTGAGGGCGTCGAACGCTTCATCGTCGGATTGGTATTCGGTTACGGTCGCTGTGGGGAACAGACTTTCAAGTGCATTTTTGTTGACAAACGATGATTTGGTACAGGCGATGTTCTGAAGGTCTTTGTTCAGGTTGCTGCCGGTATGGATGGCGGTGAGGGATATGGTCCCCAACGATATCGACTGCACAACGCCTGTTTGCTCGGCAAACCAGTAATCTCGGTATACCGGCAGCGCAACGTCTATGCTTTCCTTTGACAGGGCCTTTGACATCATCTTGTAGCTATCAAAGGCGACGGTTTTGACCGTAATGCCAAATTTATCGTGTAGCGTCGTCGCAAGCGATGCGAGCGAACCTTCTATTTTGCTGCCTTCGTCTTCGTTGCAGTAGGGGAGTTTGCCCGTAATGTAGCCGAGCGTGATGGTGTTGTTGTTCGCCTTGAGCCAGGAACGTTCGGGGCCGTTGAGCGATGATGAACCGCTGTTTTGGGCCGAGTAGTTAGATTTGACTTCGTCGATATAGCGTGGGTTGACGCGGGCGATTGACGTCATGGCGGCATTGATGTCGTTCATCAGGTCGGGGCGGCTTTTGGGGACGGCAAAATAGTAGTCACTCGAGCCAACGTAGAACATGGGGGAGGCATCGGGCGAGGAAATGGTGTCGTTCATGATGACGGCATCGACTTCGTCGTTTGCGAGCGCGTCAAAGAGAACGGAGCCTCCGTCATACTCCCTGTATGTGCAGGTGATTCCTTCGTTGGTGAGCCACTGCTGGCCAACGAAGGTTTGCATAACGTCGGGGTTGTAGCCGATGGTGAGGCCTTGGAGCGCTTGGGGGTCACCCTTGGCCAGATCGTCGCGATCGGGCTTGGCGTAGATGTAGTAGCGCTCGGTGCCCTCAGGGTTCGAGGAAAAGAGCAGCTTTTGGGCGCGTTTCTCGGAGTAGGAGATGTTGGGCATGAGGTCGATCTCACCTGCCTCGAGCATGTCCATAAGCTCGGTGAAGGTGCCGGAGACGTATTCGTACCGCCAGCCGGGCGTGTAGTACGACAGGGTCTGGAGGTACTCGTAACCCCATCCCGAGAGACGCTCGCCGGGGGTGCCGTCCTGGAAGCCCTCGTTGTTGACGAGCCAACCAACGCGGACCGTCTTGACTGACTGATCGGAGTCGGCGGCAAAGGCGGGGGCGGGCATGATGGTGCTCAGTACGGCAAGCGCGGCAAGCGCGACGGCCAGGGTGCGATATATAACTGAACGAAGGACAGCGGCAGCTCTCACATGCAATCCTAACGAATCGAGACATTACCGCATAAGGATACCAGCTCAGCCTGCCCAGTCGGCAGCTGCACCGCTAAACGGTCCCGCCCGGCAGTTGGGGACTTAACGACTAGTCATTGGGGACGTTCTTGTTTGACTAGTTATTTAAGAGCGTCCCCAATGACTAGTTTCGTTTGCGGGGGAGGCGTGGGACAATACCGAGCGAATGTGATTGGTTGTCCGTGGAAGGGGTCGCGATGAAAAAGCTCAGGACGCTTGCCGATGTGCTGCGACAGGCTGGCTTTGCACGCATCACGGGCCTGTTTCTTATTTTCTATCTGCTGTGCTCGACGGCCGTCTGGCTGTCCGAGCCTACGACCCTCACGTTTGGCGATGGTCTCTGGTTTAGCTTTGAGACGGTCTCGACCATCGGCTTTGGCGACATTCCGGCCGAGACACCGGTTGCCCGCGCTATTACCGTCATTCTGAGCGTCATCAGCATCTTCTACATCGCCATGCTCACGGGCGTGGCGGTGAACTACTGCAATACGCTTATCAAGATGCGTCAAAAGGACACCATGGCGCGCTTTATGGATGATCTGGAGCATTTGGAAGAGCTCGATCGCGACGAGCTTGCCGATCTTTCGCGTCGCGTGCGCGAGTATCGTCGACGCCAGCGCTAAGACGAACGTCGTGCGCCACAACAAGGGGGACCAAATATGAATATCACCGTGTACCTGGGTGCCAGTGCCGGCAATGACCCGGCGTTTCTGCCCGCGGTGCAGGAGCTGGGCAACTGGATTGGCGCCAACAGGCACGCGCTGGTGTACGGCGGGTCCAAGTCGGGCCTGATGGGTGCGCTCGCCGATAGCGTGCTCGAGGCGGGTGGACACGTGACGGGTGTTGAGCCGAGCTTTTTTATCGAGGCCGAGTTTCAACATGACGGTATCAACGACCTTATCGTGACGAGCGATATGGCGGAGCGCAAGGCCAAGATGATTGAGCTCGGCGATGCGTTCATCGCATTTCCGGGCGGTACGGGCACGCTCGAGGAGATTGCCGAGGTCATGTCCGCGGTGTCGTTGGGACACCTGAGTGCTCCGTGCATCCTGTATAACCTGGACGGTTACTACAACGACCTCAAGGCGCTGCTCGGGCCCATGATTGATAATGGACTTTCGAGCCCGAGGCGCCAGCACGGCATCTACTTTGCCGACGATTTGCGCGAGATTGCCTCGATTATCAACGGATAAGTCTTGAGCCTGTCCCGCCGTGCTTCCCGTTGGCTCCGTTTGCGGCGCAGACGGTTGGCTTGTCTGGGCCACGCTCGCTCTACAATAAAACGTATCTATGTCGTTTTTGACCGCGGGAGGACCCGATGGACAACCTTGCTAAACCCACAAACCGAGCGCTGTTTTTGGTCAGCGTTGCCGTGACCGGCGCGTTCGCGGGTGCCGCAGTCTGGCTGTTCTTTTTTGCGATGGAGCACGGTATCGACTATCTATGGACCGAGATTCCGCACGCGCTGGGCGTCGCTTCGCCCGAGCTTGCCAGCGGCCCGTTTGGCTTTCTGCCGTACCCGTTTTTTGTCTGCCTGCTGGGCGGCCTGTTAATCGGTCTGTACGAAAAGATGACAGGCACCAAGACCGATGACCTCAACCAGGTGATGGCTAAGGTTAAGCAAGACGGGCGCTACCCGTACGACAACCTGGGCAAGCTTTCGCTCGCGGCATTGCTGCCGCTGCTGTTTGGCGGAAGCATTGGACCGGAGGCCGGCCTGACCGGCGTTATCGCTGGTCTGTGCAGCTGGGTCGGCGACCGCATGCGTCGCTTTGGCGCCGAGTTTAGGGAGCTTACGCTGCTGGGCACCCAGGCTGCCCTGACGGCGCTCTTTACCGCGCCCGTCTTTGGTTTTGTGGCACCGCTCGCTGGTAGCGCCGACGGCCAGGGCGAAGACGCCGACGATGAGTCCGTGTCCGACGAGGTCACCATCAAGCTGCCCAAGGCGCAAAAGACCGTGGTCTACGGCATTGCGATTGCCGGCGGTCTGGGCACCTACCTGCTGCTTGGCCAGCTTGTGGGCGGCGGCATGGGTATGCCGAGGTTCGAGTCCGCCGAGGTGGGCAACCTGGAGCTTACCTGGCTCATTCCTCTGTCGCTGATCGGAACAATCTGCGGCTGGCTGTACTTTGTCTCTGAGCACGCGAGCGAAGTGCTTGCCCACGCAATAGGGGAGCACCCCATCGCTAAGGCCATGCTGGCCGGTCTGGTACTTGCCGCCTGCGGTACGGCTCTGCCCTTCACCATGTTTGCCGGCGAGACGCAGGCCGACGTGCTCATGGAAACCTATCTGACCATTCCCGCCGGCGTGCTTATTGTGACCGGTCTTGTTAAGGCCATGCTGACGCCCGCCCTCATCAACCTTGGTTGGCGTGGCGGCCACTTCTTCCCGGTTATCTTCTCGGGTGTGAGCCTGGGCTATGGCCTTGCCATCCTCACCGGCGCCGATCCGGTCTTTTGCGTCGCTGTCTGCACGGCATCGACGATGGGCGCCGTCATGCGCCAGCCCATCATGGTCGTGGGCCTGCTGCTCATGTGCTTCCCGCTCAAAGGCATCGTCTGTATGATCT
>CABQXG010000010.1 GCA_902468045.1 uncultured Collinsella sp. | reverse complement strand
TCTTGCCCAGGCGATCGACGCAGCAGTGGTGCGCCGAGTTGGTCTGGATCAACCTGTGCCCGCCAACCGCGCGGTCGAGCAGCGAGCCCGGCACGACCTCGACGGGATGCACGGGGTCGTTGAGCACGTGGGTATGGCGCCACTGCGTGCGGCCCTCGCGAGGCCCAGGCTCGGCACGTCCATGCACAGGGTGCCGCCGGTAGCGACGTTGAGCAGCTGCGTGCCGCGGCACGTGGTAAAGAGCGGCTTTTTGGCGCGAAGCACCTCGCCGACCAGCTTAAACTCAAAGCTATCGCGGATCTCGCAGCAGAGGGTGGGGTCGTAGGGTCGATCATCGCCCCAACGTTTGGGATTGACATCGGGGCCGCCGGGAATGGCGATGCCGTCGGCGATATCGACGTAATGGCGGATGACCTCAATGTCCTCGGTGATGGACATCTGCAGCGGCAGGCCGCCAGCGGCAAGGATGGCATCGACAAAGACACTTGCGATTTCCTCGTTGGGGGAGAGCATCTCGGTTAAAAACGGCTCTGCCTCTTCCCAGCGCGGCGCGACGAGGATGAGCGGACGGTCGGCGGGGGCGACGTCGACATGCGGGGTGTAGGACGATGAAGTACGGGTTCCGATCATAGGTATAACTTTCGAATTCAGATGAACATGACGAGCGGGCGCGGTAATTGGGTTAGTGGCCCTTGATGGAGTTGAGGAAGTCCTGGGCGCGCTTGGTCTGGGGATGGTCGAAGAACTCGTCGGGCGCGCCGGTTTCCACGATCTGGCCGTCGGCCATAAACACGACGCGATCGGCCACGCGGCGGGCGAAGTTCATCTCGTGCGTGATGACGATCATCGTCATGCCCTGCTGGGCCAGACGGACCATGACCTCGAGCACCTCGTTGATCATTTCGGGATCGAGGGCGCTCGTGGGCTCGTCAAAGAGCATGGCCTTGGGTTGCATGGCAAGCGAGCGGGCGATGGCCACGCGCTGCTGCTGGCCGCCCGAGAGCTGTGCGGGCACCTTATCGGCCTGCTCGGCCACGCCCACGCGGCTCAGCAGGTCCATGGCGCGCTCACGAGCTTCTTCCTTGGACACGCCCAGCACGTCGACCGGCCCCAGCATGACGTTCTGCAGTACGGTCATATGTGCAAACAGGTTGAACTGTTGGAACACCATGCCCAGCTCGGCACGCATGCGGGCAAGATCCTTGCCTTCCTGCGGCAGGGGCTCGCCCTCGATGAGAATCTCGCCCGAGTCGATGGTTTCCAGGCGGTTGATGGTGCGGCACATGGTCGACTTGCCCGAGCCCGAGGGGCCGATCACAACGACGACCTCGCCGCGGTCGACCGAGAGATTGATGTCGTTGAGGACGTGCAGATCGCCATAGTGCTTATCGACGTGTCTGAGCTCGATCAGCGGCTGATTGCCGGTGGAAGAGGTGCTCTGTGCCATGGTGCTCGGCTCCTTATGACTCGAAATGGTAAAGCGTTAGCGGATGATGGTCGCGCCGGTCTTGTGCGAAACATAGACAGCGGCCTTGTTGATCGCGACGTTGATGAGGATGTAGATGACTGCGATCACCAGGTAGACCGACACGAGGGCGTCGTAGTTGGTAATGAGCACGCGGGCGTTTTGCATGAGGTCGGGGTAGCTCACTACATAGGCGACGGTGGTGTCTTTGACTACGACCACGAGCTGCGAAATCAACGACGGAATGATAAACCGAATAGCCTGCGGCAACACGATTTTAAAGGTGATTTTGGCCTTGGAGAGACCGAGTGCCTGGGCGGCTTCGACCTGACCGCGCGGCACGGCGTTGACGCCGGCACGGAAGATCTCGGCAAGTACGCCAGCTGCGGCGAGCGCGACGGGAAGCGTGAGCATCCAAAACGATGGTAGCGCGATCTTGTACTGGGGCAGCACCAAAAAGAAGAAGTAGATAAACAGCAGGCTCGGCACACCGCGGAAGAAATCGGTGAGCACGCGGCAGACCAGCTGTAGTGGCTTGATGCCGCTGGTGCGGCCGAGCATAAGGGCTAAGCCCAGTGCCAGCGCAATGACGCCGGCAGTGAGTGCGACTTTAACGGTGCCCTCAAAGCCGGCAAGCAGGAACTTCCAGGTGGTGAGGTGTGTAAAGAAATACCAATAGTGGACCGAAAGCTGGCCGGTCACATAAAAGCGCTGCAGTACCAGGGCGACGAGCGCGGCGACGGCGACGAGTGAGATGGCGGTGCCGATGCGAATCTTGGCGCGCATCTTGGGGCCGGGAGCCTCGTAGAGCGCATCGCGCATGGTAAGCGCAGGGGAGGAGTGCTTGCTCATCGGAGGATCCTCACCTTCTTATCGATGTAGTTGCCAATGTGGCTCACCACAAAGGCCGTGCCCAGGTAGCCGAGCGCCGAGATAAAGAACGCGGCGACGCCGCCGAGCGAGCGCGTGTTGATGTAGCTCACCACGCCGGTGAGCTCTTGCGGCTTAAGCGGCACCTGACTGCCGAGCGCAGTGGTGAGCATAACGGCGATAAAGAGGTTGGTCATGGGCAGCACGCTCGAGCGCAGCGCCTGCGGGATCACGATCTTGGCGAGGATGCGGTTAAAGCTCATGCCGAGCGAACGGGCGGCTTCGACCTGACCGACGCCGACGGTGTTGATGCCGCTCATAAAGTTCTCGGAGCCAAAGGCCGAGCCCAAAAGGACCGTGGCGACGATAACGCAGGTGCGGTAGGGCAGAACGACCTTGAGCGGCGGCAGCGCATAGACGACGATGATGAGCAGCGCGATGCCGGGGATGTTACGGAAGACCTGGACATACAGGTCGCCAAAGACGCGCAGTGGCTTGAGCGGCGACACGCGCATCACGGTGACGGCGACGGCCAGTACCATGGCGATGGCAAACGACTCAAGCGTCATGCCCCAGGTTGCTAGCAGCGCGTCGATATAGTTCTGGCCATAGAGCGACCAGAGTTCGGAGAGACTCATGCGGACCTCCCGCCGATAAGGAAAGGGGCTCCCGTGTGTACGGAAGCCCCGACAACTCAGTGAGGAAACAGTTTACCGCAATAAAGCGCATCGTGCGTTTCTGTATGGTTTCGTTGCGGCCGTTGCCAGGCTCGCTGACTAGGCGCCGATCTCGGGCAGCTCGGGAACATTGGTGTCGCCCGTACGGTCGCCGATGCAGATCTGCCACAGCTCAGTCCAGGTGCCGTCGTCCTCGATCTTCTTAAGGAAGTCGTTGACAAAGGCGACGCCGTCGGAATCGAGCGGCAGGCCGATACCATAGGGCTCCTTGCTGCCGAAGGGCTTGCCGGCAATCTTGTACTTGCCGGGCTCGCGGACCAGGGCGCTCTGCTGCATATTGTTATCGATGACATAGGCGTCAACGCGGCCCTGCTGGAGTGCCTGGCGGGCCTCCTCGTCGGTCTTGAACTCCTGCTGGCTGGCCTTGGGAGCGAACTCCTCCAGGATGGCGGGGCCGTTGGAGCCAGACTGGACGGCGACGTTCTTGTCGGCCAGGTCGTCGACGCTCTTGATGTCGTCGTTATCGGCGAGTACCAGGATGGCCTGCTGGGTGTAGTAGTAGGGACGAGCTTCTTGCGCTCATCGGTAATGGTGTAGGTGGCAAAGACGGCGTCGACCTGGCCGTTCTGCAGGACCGACTCGCGGGTGTCAGAGGTCACCTGGGTGATCTCGACCTTGTTCTCGCCCAGGATGTAGTTGGACAGGAGCTGCGCGATGCCGGCATCGAAGCCGCGGGTCTTGCCGTCCTTCTCGTTGAGGAGGGAGAAGAGCGTGGAGGTCTGAACGCCACCGATCTTAAAGACGCCGGCGTCCTTGACGGCCGTGGCCCAGGTGCTGGCGGCGATGGCGTCGTCATCGGCCTTGGGGCCGTCGTTGACGAGCTTGTCGAATGCCTTGGCATCGAGCGTGGCGGAAACCTCGGTATCCTCGGAGCTCTTGGAGGAGCCGGCGGCGGAACCCTTGTCGGCCTCGGCGCTGGTGTCAGAGCAGCCGGCAAGACCAAGGCCGGCGACGGTTGCGAAGGTGGCGGCAACGAAGCCGCGGCGGTCGAGAACGACCTGCTGGGAGAGGTTCTTGCTCATGGTAGAACACCTTTCTCAATAAAATCCCTAGCGGTTGAGTAGAGTTATACCCTATCGCGCTCAAATGGGTCAACACGAAATAACTCAGAAACATACTTACTTTATGGGTTATTGTACCTACCAAAAAGGGACAGGTTTATTTTGGCAGGTTTTATCTGGGCAAACGTCGCTTATTGCAGCTGAGATAGCGCTTTGCAGACGGCATGGTCGGTGCGGCGGCATGCCTTGCTGCTTTGTCTCAATCTGTAACAGTTAGACGAGGAAATGGGTTCTACCTGTTACAGATCGAGATTTTCTCTTCAGGGGAATTCGAATGTCTCGATCTGTAACATCTGGATGGCTAAAAGGTCTCTATCTGTTACAGATTGAGACAAAGGTCAGGGACTAAGACGTCTTGTCTAGATCTGTAACAGTTAGACGGGAATTCGGGCCTTGGATGTTACAGATTGAGATAATCGCGTCGCGAAAACAAAAACCTCCGCAGGGATGCTTTCCTTGCGGAGGTTTTCTTACTCGTTGAGTAGCCTTACGGCTTCGGCGGCCATGTTCTCGACCGTCATGCCGTTCTGCGCGAGCAGTTCGTTGGGATCGTAGCGGTCGGGAAAGCCCTTGGCGATGCCAAAGGTGCGCGTGCGCAACGGCGTGCATGCCAGATAGCATGCCACGCGCTCGCCCCAGCCGCCGTCCAAGATGCCGTCCTCGAGGGTGACGACAACGCGATGCTCGGCGGCAAGACTGTCGAGGAACTCGCGGTCGAGCTCGGTTGCAAAGCGCGGGTTGACGAGTGTGGCTTCGATGCCGTACTCGGCGGCCAAGCGGTTCGCCACGCGCTCGCCCAGCTCAAAGAAGTCGCCGAGTGCAAGCACGGCCACATCGCGGCCCTGACGCACGACGCTGTAGCGCGCGACGCCGTAATCGGCGTCCTCGGCAGGTGCCAGATCGGGGCGGCTTACCAGGCCGATGCCCGGTACACGAATCGCCACGGGATGCTCACGGTGGTCGAGCGACCAGCTCAGCATGGACAGATATTCCTCCATGCAGGCCGGCGCCAAGTAGTGCATGTTGGGAAGACCGCCCAGCATGGAAATATCAAAGAACGAGAGGTGCGTCTCGGACGTGGTGCCAAAGATTGACGCACCAAACACCAAAATGGTTGCCGGGGCGTCGTTGAGGCACAGGTCGTGCCAGAGTTCGTCGTAGGCGCGCTGCAAAAACGTGCCGTACACACCAAAGACTGGCTTGGCGCCCGAGCGCGCAAGCGCGGTGGCAAAGGTCACGGCGTGCTCCTCGGCAATGCCCACATCGACGAACTGTTTGCCGGCGGCAGCGCGAAGCTCGGGTGTAAAGCCCATGATGTAGGGTGTGGCGGCCGTGATGCCCACGACCTGCGGATCGCGCTCGATGGCGGCGCTGAGCGCCTCGCCCGTAATGTCGGCATAGGTGCGCGGCGCAGGCTCGCTCGGATGGCCCGGGCAGAGCTTGCGTCCAGTTGCCATGTCAAACGGACCCACGTGATGCCAGCGTTCGGGATCGCTCTGGGCTGGCTCAAAGCCCTTGCCCTTGGCGGTGGAGACGTGCAGCACGATGGGATGATCGATATTGTGCAGTTCCTGCAACGCGTCGACGAGGGCCAACACGTCGTTACCGGCGTCCAGATAGCGGTAGTCGAGCCCCATCGCGCGGAAAACGTTGCGCTCACAGGTGCCGTTGCTGGCTCGCAGCTCGGCCAGATTGCGATACAGGCCGCCATGGTTCTCGGCAATGGACTGGTCGTTATCGTTGACGATGATGATCAGGTTGCTGTCGAGATCGGCGGCATTGTTAAAGCCCTCAAACGCCAGGCCGCCCGAAAGCGAGCCGTCGCCAATGATGGCGATGACGTTGTATGCATCGCCCGCCAGGTCACGAGCGTGCGCCAGGCCGCAGCCCAGGCTCACCGACGTGGAGGTGTGCCCCATGGCAAACAGGTCATGCTCGGACTCGTCGGGATTGGCAAAGCCAGAAGCCTCACCATAACGCTCCGGATCGATATAAGTGTACGCGCGCCCCGTCAGCGCCTTGTGGGCGTAGGTCTGGTGCGAAACGTCAAAGACAATCTTGTCGATGGGGGAGTTGAACACGCGATGGAGCGCGACCGTGAGCTCAACGACGCCCAGGTTGGGGGCAACGTGTCCGCCGACAGCGGCGGAGCTTTCGAGGATGGCGTGGCGAATCTCGTTGCAGAGCTGCGGGAGCTCGGCACGATTAAGAGCCTTGACGTCCTCGGGCGTTGTCGTTTGCGTAAGCAGCATCGTTGTGGGTTACTCCATGCGAATCGAGCGCCGGCGCTCCCTCGGCCGACACAATTGCACAAGACAGTCTCGCACATTTTGGCGTTTGATATGTGACGGCGGCGCGGTAATTCGACAACTGGTGGGGCAAAACGTTTTGTCCGATGCCATACTGATAGATTCGATGATGGTTTTTTCAATACGTGCAGGCCGTGGCTTGCCGCCGTGAGCCGCTGGAAGGAGGCAGCATGTCCGATGCCGTTCGTGCCGAGAAAATCGCGCACGAGGTCGACTATGCCGCCCGCCAGCTGGCCCAGGCGGGCCGCTTGGACCTGACGCACGAGTTTATCCAACATGGCGACGTGACGGTCTATGCACATGTGACTTCGGTAGCGCGGGCGAGCCTGTCCTTTGCCGAGCGCTTGGGCCGTGCTGGCATTTCGGTCGACCGTGCTTCGTTGTTGCGCGGGGCCCTGCTGCACGATTACTTTCTCTATGACTGGCACGATCCCGACCCAAGCCATCGACTGCATGGCTTTCGCCACCCGTTTTTTGCCCTGGCGCGTGCCGAGGAAGATTTTGAGCTGACGTTGCGCGAGCGGAATATTATCGTGCGCCATATGTTTCCGCTGGTACCGGTGCCGCCGACGTGTCGTGAGGCTTGGATTGTATGCCTGGCGGATAAATGGTGCGCGCTGCGCGAGACGGTCGCCGGTCGTCTGCGGCGCAAGGACGAGGCGGACGATGGCGTGAGCAGCGAATCGAGTGAAAAGAGGAGGGGGTAGACGGTGGGAACCGCGATTGATATGGCATTTGGCGGCGCGACGCTTGCCACCTGCCCGCTTTCGGCACTGGTGCTCTCGTTTGCCTTTTACGGGTTTTGCGGCTGGGCGTGGGAGTCGACGGTCTGCGCCATGCTCAATCACGGACGCTTCGCCAACAGTGGATTTTTGCTGGGACCGTGTTGCCCTATCTATGGTGTGGGCGGCATAGCCTGCTGGCTGCTGTTGCGCGGGATTCCGGATGCCTCGAGCCAGTTTGTCGCTGCAGCGCTCGTATGCAGCGTGATTGAGTACAGCGTAGGCGTGCTGTTGGAAAAAACAACGGGCGCTCGCTTTTGGGATTACTCGCACCTGCCGTTTAACTTGCACGGACGCATCTGCCTGTACTGGGCCTGCGCGTTCGGCTTGGGTGCGTTGTGTATTTGCCGTTTAGTGGAGCCGGCATTGCTGGGGTTGCTTGGCCATCTGCCGGTGCTGATTGTGCGGCTGTCCGCCTTTATCGTCGCGGTCGCGATGATGGTCGACGCGGTGTGCTCGTTGGCGAGCTGGCGGCGTCTGTCTGATCAGCTGGAGCGGGTCCGGGCCGACCTTGCCGACCGCATCAATGAGTCGCTTGCCGATGCCTCGGACTCAGTGCTCGAACGTATTCCCGATTCTACGATTGACTCGGCAGCACAGACGCACATCCGTAGCCGTGCCGTTAACGCGTGGCTGGCCGAGCTGGGTGACGCCGCGCTCGATGCCCTGCGCGAGAAGGCTTCGATGCCGACGTTTATCGCGGATGGTGCTCGCGGCCTGGCGCTTGCCGCCCGCCGCGTGGCCGATGCCGCGCCGAGCATGCCGCGTCCGTCGCTCAGTCGTCGCATTGCCGGCAAGCGCATGAGCCGACCGGTGCCGAGCGTGTCACTCAGCCGCCGCGACCTACGCTTCTTTAACGCCTTCCCGCGTCTGCGCATCAATCGCTACGAAGGTGTCATTCGGGCTACCGACCTCCGCGACCGAGCCCGCGAGCTGTTCCGCCGCTAGCCGGGACGGGCACGCTCACGGCTCCCTTGCTCGCGTATTTCCCGTTCGTTTCGCGCCCGTTGCCGCGCCGTTTCCAAGATTGCGGCACCGTTGGAGACGGCAAGATCTGGGTCGAGCCGGTCGAAGAAGTTATCCGTATCCGCACCGGCGAACACGGCCCCGCCGCGGTGTAGGACAATCTTTCGCCTGACGGGCGTGCCTCTCTTGGGACGCGCCCGTTCTCGTCTACAATATCGTGCAGACGAAGGAGAGGCATGCCCATGATCAAGATGTTTGCGAGTGACTTAGACGGAACGCTGTTGAATGCCCTGCACGAGGCAGATGGGACCATTCGCCGTGCCATTCGCGAGCTGACCGAGGCCGGCCTGCATGTGGTTCCCGCGACCGGACGCTCGACGCTGCCGATCGGCGAGCATGGCTTCACAGGTCTGGCACTCGACGCCTGCTGCTCCAACGGATCCATCGTGCGTGACAGTCATGGCGAGGTGCTCAAGACCTGGACCATCGACCCGCAGATCACCGAGGAGCTGCTCAAGGAGTTTCCGGACATTTGCTTTGATTGCTCCACGCCCGATGGCATGTTTTCGAGCGGATCGTTCGAGATGCACCAGGCGGGCTTTAAAAAGGACAGACCCATCAAGCGTATCGTGATGCGCGGCATGCGTGCGCGTGGCGGCTATCACGAGGAACAGTATTTCGACCAGTCGATCGGCGACATCCTGCGCCACGATGTGTGTAAGATCAACTGCCGCGTGACCTCGCCCGAGCTGGACCGCGACCTTAAGGCGTATTTGGCCGAGCGATCGGATCGCGTGGTCAACGCGCCGTTCGATCCGGTGATGTTCGAGATCACGGACGTGGCGTGCAACAAGGGTGAGAGCGTGGGCTGGCTGGCGGGCTACTACGGCATTGCCGAGGACGAGGTCGCGGTTTACGGCGACGGCGGCAACGACATCGCCATGCTCAAGCGCTTTCGTCACAGCTACGCGACCAAAAATGCTAGCGATGCAGCTAAGGCCGCCGCGAGCGCGACCATTGGCAGCTGCATGGCCCACGCCGTTCCCAAACACATGCTCGCCACCATGCGCAAGCAGAATTCCTGCACTGTAATCGAGTAATGTGACAAAGGGACAGCCCCTTTGTCACAGGTGACGCTGGTCTCTTGAAATACGAACAAACATTCGCATATCTAACTGCGCTTTGATAGAATTGATACTGTTGGCGGCAGTTCCATGTGCCGGGCAACGCCCTCCATCTGATGGGAGGTGATGCCCATGACCGATCTGATTGATTTCGTGAGACTTCTGACCGCTTTGGTCTCGTTCTCCACGGCGCTCGTCGGGCTTTCCGAGGCACTCAAGCAACGTTCGAAGCAACGTAAAAGGGGTCGCCGCCGCTAAGGCGTTGACCCCTTAATCCAAGCAACGGCGCTGCCCAGCTTTCCAGAACTTGGGCTGCCGTCGACACTATTCTACCCACGAATGACATTTTGAACAATCAGCAATGCCGCTCCAAAAGCCAGGCACAACTGGCACAACCTAGGCGGTCGCTGAATGTGACAAAGGGACTGCCCTTTGTCACACCCCAAATATTGCCTTTACGTGTTGATACACACGGTGTGCAATAATACTCGCACTGTGCAATAGCGCACAGGTTGAGTAACAAGGAGGACGCTTGTCCCAGCTCGAGAAATGCGATCGCCGGTCCCTTCGCTCGCAGCGTGCCCTTCGCCAGGCACTTGCCAGCGAGCTTGCCGAAAGCGGCGACCTTTCGCGCATTAACGTCGCGTCGCTCACCGAGCGCGCCGGCCTTACGCGCCGTACGTTCTATTCGCATTACCGCGATATCCCCGACTTTATCAATCAAATCGAGGAGGGCTTGCTGGCTGAGATCCGTGAGCGCATTGAGCTCATCACTGCAGCTCAGCTGCCCGATCTCTATCACAACATCGATGAGCTCGAGCCGGCGCCCGGTTCGGTTGAGCTGCTGCGTTATCTTGCGGCCAACCGCGACTTAATCGGTGCGCTGCTGGGTCCGGGCGGCGACCAGGCCTTCATTAAAAGGATTATCGATACCGCACGCGAGGCCGTGGTGCCGCGTGCACAGACGGGCATTTTGGGCTTGGCGCTGGGCACGTTCTTCGACTACTACGTTACCTATGTCGTGAGTGCCGAGGTCGGCCTGATTCAGCGCTGGTTTGAGCGTGGGCTCACCGAATCGCCCGAGGCCATGGCGCGCATTATGACGGTTATCGCCTTTGTGCGTCCCGGCGACCTATATGGCCAACCCATCGATATCAACGTGCCGGAATACGGCTTGAAGCTATTGAACCTGCAGCTCGAGGACGCGGCCGACACCGCCGCAACCGTCGAGTCCAACAACTAAGAGGAGAGACAATGAGCAAACTCGTCGAGGGCATCAAGGACCGTATGGTCGCTGTCGCGCGTGAGGCCGCGCCCACCGTGGTGGACGCCGCGCAGAAGGCTGCGGCCGCGGCTGCCGAGAAAGTTGCCGAGGCAGTTGCCGATGCCAAGAACGCGGCAGGGGAGACGTCCGTCGCTAGCGAGCCCGCCACGTCCGCCGAGCCCGTAGCCGCCGCCCACGCCCCCGAAGGCGCAATCTTCAACCCCGAGAACGCTCGTGGCAACCTGCACCTGGGCATTGACGTGGGCTCCACCACCGTTAAGCTCGCCGTGCTCAACGACGATAACCAGATCGTCTACGCCAAGTACCAGCGCCACCACACCGACGTCCGTGCCTGCGCCCGCGACCTGTTCGAGGGCGCTGCGACCGTGCTGCCGACGGCCCAGATGACCTGCGCCATCACCGGCTCGGGCGGCCTTCTGCTGTCCCAGTGGCTTGACCTGGAGTTTGTCCAGGAGGTCATCGCCAGTAAGCGTGCCGTCGAGACCCTCATCCCGGCCACCGATGTCGCTATCGAGCTGGGCGGCGAGGACGCCAAGATCATCTACTTCGATAACGGCATCGAGCAGCGCATGAACGGCACCTGCGCCGGCGGCACGGGTGCGTTCATCGACCAGATGGCAACCCTGCTGCACACCGACGCCAGCGGCCTCAACGAGCTCGCGGCCAACGCCACCACCATCTATCCCATCGCCAGCCGCTGCGGCGTTTTTGCCAAGACCGACGTGCAGCCGCTGCTCAACGAGGGCGCCCGCCCCGAGGACGTGGCCGCCTCCATCTTCCAGGCTGTCGTGACCCAGACCATCTCGGGCCTGGCGTGCGGCCGTCCCATCCGCGGCAACGTCGCCTTCCTGGGCGGCCCGCTGCAGTATCTCTCCGAGCTGCGCCACCGCTTCTACCTCACGCTCAATCTGGACGAGGAGCACCGTATCGTGCCCCAAAACGCTCACCTGTTTGTGGCGAGCGGCGCCGCCATGGCGCACGAGTCCAACAAGCTCAGCACGTTCCCGCAGCTCATCGGGGCCATCGATGCCCTGGGTGACACGCAGGGTGCCGAGGTTGAGCGTCTGGATCCGCTCTTTGCCACCGACGAGGACTTTGCCGAGTTCAAGGGCCGCCACGACACCGAGGTCGTCCCCAAGGGCAAGCTCGACGGCTACACCGGCCGCGTGTTCATCGGCATCGACGCCGGCTCCACCACCATGAAGGCCGCGCTCGTGGGCGAGGACGGCCAGCTGTTGCACACCTGGTACGGCAACAACAACGGTGACATCCTGGGCACGGCCAAGGTCATCATGGCCGATTTCTACAACCACATCCCCGCCGGCTGCACCATCGGCCACGTGACAACTACGGGCTACGGCGAGGCGCTGCTCATCGAGGCGCTCAAGGCTGACTCCGGCGAGATCGAGACCGTTGCGCACCTGCGCGGCGCCAAGGCGTTCCTGCCCGGCGTCGAGTTCATTCTGGACATCGGCGGCCAGGACATGAAGTGCCTGCGCGTCAAGGACGGCGTCATCGAGCACATCATGCTCAACGAGGCCTGCTCGTCGGGCTGCGGTAGCTTTATCGAGAGCTTCGCCGTCTCTATGAACATGGACGTGCGCGCGTTCGCCGATGCCGCCATCCATGCCAAGGCCCCGGTCGACCTGGGCAGTCGCTGCACGGTCTTTATGAACTCGCGAGTCAAGCAGGCGCAAAAGGAAGGCGCCACGGTGGGCGATATCGCGGCAGGTCTGTCTTATTCCGTCATCAAGAATGCCCTGTTCAAGGTCATTAAGCTGCGCGATCCCAAGGAGATCGGCAGCCAGGTAATCGTCCAGGGCGGCACCTTTATGTCCGATGCCACGCTGCGCGCGTTTGAGCAGCTCACCGGCGTTCATGCCGTGCGTCCCGACATCGCCGGCTGCATGGGCGCCTACGGTGCGGCCCTGCTCGCCCGCGATCGCGCCGGCGCCGACGGCACCTCGACCATTCTTTCGGCTGAGGACATCGCGCACCTCACCGTGACGCAAAAGCATGTCCGCTGCGGCCGTTGCTCCAACAACTGCCAGCTCACCGTCAACGACTTTGGCGGCGGCAGGCGCTTCATTACCGGTAACCGCTGCGAGAAGGGCGCCGGCCACAAAAAGCAAAAGACCGAGGCCCCCAACCTCTTCAAAAAGAAAAACGAGCTGCTCTTTAACCGCGAGGTGCTGAGCCCCGACGAGGCTCCGCGCGGAACCGTGGGGATCCCGCGCGCACTCAACATGTACGAGAACTACCCCTTCTGGCACGCGTTCTTTACGCGCCTGGGCTTTAGCGTGCAGCTGTCCGACCAGTCGAGCAAGAAGACCTACCAAGCGGGCATCGAGTCCATGCCGTCCGAGAGCGTGTGCTATCCGGCCAAGATGAGCCACGGCCATGTGATGAACCTTATCGACCGCGATGTCGACTTCATTTGGATGCCGTGCGTGCGCTGGGAGCGCAAGGAGGACCCGACCGCCGGCAACTGTTATAACTGCCCCATCGTCATGAGTTACCCCACGGCGCTGGCGCTCAATATTGACGAGATTCGCGAGCAGAACATCGAGTTCCTGTATCCGTTTGTGCCGTATCACGATAAGACCGAGCTCAAGCGCCGTCTGTACCAGGTGCTCGCCGTCGACCGTGTGGCCGATGCTGAGGCCGGTCGCGGTCGCGTGCGCGGTCCTAAAATCACGCGCTCCGAGGTCGATGCTGCCGTCAACGCTGCTTTTGAGGCCGACGCGCGCTTCCACGAGGATATCCAGACCATGGGCGAGAAGGCTCTCAAGTGGGTCGAGGACCACGGCGGTCACGGCATCGTGCTCGCCGGTCGTCCCTACCATAACGACCCCGAGATCAACCATGCTCTGCCCGAGCTTATCTCGAGCTTTGGCTTTGCGGTCTTTACCGAGGATTCGCTCGCGCATCTGGTGAAGCCCGAGCGTCCGATTCGCGTCGTCGATCAGTGGATGTATCACAGCCGCCTGTACGCCGTCGCCCGTTTTGTGACGATGCGCAACGACCTGGACCTGATCCAGCTCAATTCCTTCGGCTGCGGCCTGGACGCTCTGACCACCGACCAGGTGCAGGAGATCCTGGAGGCCAGCGGCAAGATATACACCGAGC
>CABQXG010000009.1 GCA_902468045.1 uncultured Collinsella sp. | reverse complement strand
CGCTACCGTGACCCTGCTGGTCCTCACGCACCGCCTCGATGGCGCTCACGTACGTGTTGGCGGCAGACATCGCCGTCACGCAGGTCACGCCGCGGCGCACCGCCTCGGTACGCAACAGATAGCCGTCGCCACGAGAACCCGGGCCATACGGCGTATTGACGATCACCGCAATCTTGCCATCGGCGATGAGGTCACCAATGTTGGGACGCTCGCCGTCGTGCGAGCCGCTGATCTTCTCCACGACCTCGCACGTCACGTTGCCGCCGCGCAGCACGCGCGCCGTACCCTCGGTGGAGCAGATGTCAAAGCCCAGGTAGCGCAGGATACGCGCGACCGAAAGGATGTGGCGCTTGTCGCGATCGCACACGCTAATGAACACCTTGCCGGCGCTCGGGTCGGGCAGCTTGTAGTCGATCGCCAGCTGCGTCTTGGCGTATGCCTCGGGATAGCTCTTGGCGATACCCATGACCTCGCCCGTCGACTTCATCTCGGGCCCCAGGATAACGTCGGCGCCCGGGAAACGGCCCCAGGGCATAACGGCTTCCTTCATGCAGAACCAGTCCAGCTGACGCTCGTCGCTCGGCAGGCCCAAGCTCGCGATGGAATCGCCCGCCATGATGCGCGCCGCGCACTTGGCCAGCGGCACACCGGTGGCCTTGGAGATAAACGGCACGGTGCGGCTCGCGCGCGGGTTTGCCTCGATCACGTAGACGGTCTCGCCCTTGATGGCATACTGCACATTGACCAGGCCGCGTACGCCCAGCGCCATCGCGATGCGGCGCGTGGTCTCGCGAAGCTTTGCCTGCAGGCTCTCGCTAAAGCTGAACGGCGGGATGCAGGTCGCGGAGTCGCCAGAGTGGATACCGGCCTCCTCGATATGCTCCAGAATGCCGCCAATGTAGACCTCTTCGCCATCGCACAGGGCGTCGACATCGGACTCGATCGCACCCTCCAGGAAGCGGTCCAGATACACCGGGTAGTCGGGGCTAATGCGCGCGGCCTCGGCCATGTAATCGCGCAGGTGCTCGGCATCGTAGGCGATCATCATGCCGCGGCCGCCTAGCACGTAGCTCGGACGCACCAGCAGCGGGTAGCCGATGTGCGCGGCAACGGCCTCGGCTTCCTCAAACGAGGTTGCCTGGCCCGCCGGCGGGTACATGATGCCCAGCTTGTCGAGCAGAGCGGCAAAGCGCTCGCGGTCCTCGGCAAAGTCGATGGCATCGGGCTTGGTGCCCATGATGTTCACGCCGCTCTCCTCGAGCATGCGCGCCAGCTTAAGCGGGGTCTGGCCGCCAAGCGTCACCACGACGCCGTCGGGGCGCTCAACGTCGATAACGTCCATGACGTCCTCGTAGGTGAGCGGCTCAAAGTACAGGCGGTCGGACGTGTCATAGTCGGTCGAGACGGTCTCGGGATTGCAGTTGACCATGATGGTCTCAAAGCCGCGGGCCGCCAGCGCGTAACTCGCGTGCACGCAGCAGTAATCGAACTCGATACCCTGGCCAATGCGGTTGGGGCCGGCGCCCAGGATCATCGCCTTGGGCTTGTCCGCCGGCGTGGTCTCGTCGGGAGCCACGCACTTCTTGGCATCCGGGCTCGTGCGGTAGATGTTCTCGTACGTCTTGTAGTGGTACTCCGTGGCGCTCGAGAACTCCGCAGCGCAGGTATCGACCGTCTTCATGCTGGGAACCACGCCCAGGCCCTTGCGATAGGCGCGCACAAAGCGCTCGTCCGAGCTGGTCAGCGCGGCGATCTCGGCGTCGCTCGTGCCGTACTGCTTGAGCAGACGCATCGCGTCGGCGTCGATATCCTCCACACGCAGGCCGCGGATGCTCTCCTGGACCTGCACCATGTCGTTGATACGGTTGAGGTACCACGGATCGATACCGCAGATGGCATGGATACGCGCAACGTCCCAGCTGCGGCGCAGGGCCTCGACCACAAAGAAGATGCGATGCTCGGTCGGGGTTGCCACGGCCTGAGCGAGCTCATCGTCGCTCAGCTTGTCGGCACCCTCTTTGCCTCCGGCGCAAATGCCCTGGTGGCCGTCCTCCAGCGAGCGCATAGCCTTGCCAAAGGCCTCCTCAAAGGTGCGGCCGATCGCCATGATCTCGCCCACGGCCTTCATACGCGTGGTGAGCGTGGGGTCGGTACCCTTGAACTTCTCGAAGGCAAAGCGCGGCACCTTGACCACGCAGTAGTCAATCGTGGGCTCAAAGCAGGCAGGCGTAGCCTTAGTGATGTCGTTGACGATCTCGTCGAGCGTGTAGCCCACGGCAAGGCGCGCGGCGGCCTTGGCGATGGGGAAACCCGTGGCCTTGGAGGCCAGCGCGGACGAGCGGCTCACGCGCGGGTTCATCTCGATGACAATCAGGCGGCCGGTGTTGGGGTTCACGGCAAACTGCACGTTGGAGCCACCGGTCTCGACGCCGATCTTCTCCAGAATGGCGAGCGAGGCCACGCGCATGCGCTGATACTCAAGGTCGGAGAGCGTCTGCGCCGGCGCCACGGTGATGGAGTCGCCGGTATGCACGCCCATGGGGTCGAGGTTCTCGATAGAGCACACGATGATGCCGTTGCCGGCATGGTCACGCATGACCTCCATCTCGTACTCTTTCCAACCCTCGATGGACTCCTCGACCAGTACCTCATGGGCAGGCGAGAGCTCAAGGCCCTGGCTCACGATGGAGACGAGCTCCTCGTGGGTATGAGCGATGCCGCCACCGGCGCCGCCGAGGGTAAAGCTCGGGCGCAGTACGCAGGGATAGCTCATGGCCTCGGCGTCAGCCACGCTGTAGGCATAGCCCGAGCGCGCGACCTCCAGGCCGATCTCGGCCATGGCCTCGTTAAAGAGCTTGCGGTCCTCGCCGCGCTCGATGGCGGCAAGGTCACAGCCGATCATCTCGACGCCGTACTTGTCGAGCGTACCGTCTTTCGCCAGCTCGACGGCGGCGTTCAGACCGGTCTGGCCGCCCAGCGTGGGCAGCAGCGCGTCCGGGCGCTCTTTCTTGATTACGCGCTCGATAAACTCGGCGGTGATGGGCTCGACATAGGTACGATCGGCAAGACCCGGGTCGGTCATGATGGTCGCCGGGTTGGAGTTGACCAGGATGACCTCAAAGCCATCCTCCTTGAGCACCTTGCAGGCCTGGGCGCCGGAGTAATCGAACTCGCAGGCCTGGCCAATGACAATGGGGCCCGAACCAATGACGAGGATGCGCTTGATGTCAGTACGTTTAGGCATGTTAGTTCTCCTCGGTCTCAGCGGTCTCGGACTCAGCAAAGTTCCAGCCGGCAAGGCGGTCCTTCGCGGTATCGATGTCCAGGTAGTTCTCCTCGCCGTCCATGAGTCGCGTAAAGGCGGTAAAGAGATAGTGGGCATCGGTGGGGCCAGGCGAGGCCTCGGGGTGGTACTGGACCGAGAAGCACGGGGCGTCGAGCAGCTGGATGCCCTCGGCGGTGCCGTCGTTGAGGTTCACATGCGTCAGGCGAATGCGACCAAAGCGCTCGTTCATCACGACCGGCGCGATTCCGCGGCGCACCCAGACGCGCAGATCTCCATCGGCCGCATGCTCGGTCTCGCCGCCGGAAAGCTCAGGGACAAGCTTGCCCAGGCTGGGGAACAGCAGGCCGAAGCCGTGGTTTTGCGCGGTGATCTCCACGCGGCGGCTCACCAGGTTCATGACCGGCTGGTTGCCACCGCGGTGACCGAACTTAAGCTTTTCCATCTGGGCGCCGCAGGCCAGGCTGATCATCTGGTGCCCAAGACAAATACAAAAGACCGGCACCTTGCCGATCAGCTGCTGCACCTGCTCGTAGGTCTCCACCACGGCGTCGGGGTCGCCGGGGCCATTGGACAAAAAGACACCGTCGGGATTCATGTCGAGCACCTCACTCGCGGGCGTGTCCCACGGCACGACGGTAAGGTCGCAGCCGGCGCGGACCAGCCCCTCCAGAATACCGCGCTTCACACCGCAGTCGTAGGCGACCACCTTGTGACGGGCAGGAGCGGCAGCCGCAAGTGCAAAGTCATGCGTGGCAGGCAGGTCGACGGCGGCAAAGGCGTGGGGCTCAGCGCAGCTCACGGTCTTGACCAGGTTCTCGCCTACCAGCGTGGGCGCTGCGGCCAGACGCTCGGCAAGCTCGTCGACGTCGAAGATCTCGGTCGAGATAATGCCCATCTTGGAACCATTATCGCGCAGATGGCGCACAAGGGCGCGGGTATCGACACCCTCGATAGCGACGATGCCGTGAGCGCGCAGGTACTCCGGCACGCTGACGGCCGAGCGCCAGTTAGAAGGCGTGGCGCACATGTCGCGAACGATCATGCCGCGCATAGCCGGAGCGCTCGCATGGCGCACGGCGTCGCCGGGGAAGGCCGACTGGACGTCGGTCTCGTCGATACCGTAATTGCCGATCTGCGGATAGGTCATGGTTACGATTTGGCCGGCATAACTCGGGTCGGTCATGACCTCAAAGTAACCCTCGAGCGAGGTGTTGAAGCAGACTTCGCCGGTCGCGGTGCCCTCGGCGCCGCATGCACGTCCATAAAAAATGGTCCCATCCTCAAGATACAGGATGCAGGGACCACAGGTGCCCTTGCTGGTTTTGGCCAGCATACGCTGGCAAAGCTCGCTGGGCGCGAAGGTGCGGGCGGCAGCGCCCGCGGTATGGTTGTTCGCCATAGTTCTCCTTCCCGGTCTCACAGGACCGGCTTAAAGGTGTGTAGTTAGGCCTCGCGGTATTGTAACCGTAAGCATGCCTCATGGCGTTAATTTCATCGAAATGTTTACGAAATGATAATTATGACTTTCTATGCATAATGATTTTTCTAGGACGAGGATTAAAAATCATCCCGCGGGGCTTGTGGCTCACGCGGGATGATGGCGTCTTATTTTTTCTTGTCCTGCTCCAGCAGTTCGGACGGTGTGCGATCGGGCTTGCCGCCGCGGAAAATCTCGCGGCCATGCAGACGATGTTCCAGGTCACGCTCGGCCTTTTCCTCGTCAATCTTGGTCTGGCTCACCACCGGGTCCTCAATCAACGACGACACCGAGTTCACCTGCTTCTGAATGCGCTCGGCGATGGTGTCATCCATACTCACGATGCGCATCTTCCAGTCGATACTCGTGGCGTTGGATGAGCTCTTGGTCCACACGAACGTCAAAATGGCGCTCTGGTGGCCCCGCGCGGGGAACATGCCAAAGAAGGAATCGTGCTGAATGTTGCTATCCTCGTCGATATAGGCGTGAACGTTATACACCACGCGGTCGATCTTGTCGTTGAGCAGCGCGTTGGTCGCAAGCGCCGCGGCCTGGATCTGCCCGTTGGACAGCAGCTCGAGCTCGTTGGCAGACGATGTGTCCAACACCGTCACCTCGACCGTGCCCGTACGCTCATCGGCTTCATCGACGGTAAAGTCGAGCGGGAACTGCGTAAAGCCGTTGCCCCATTCAAGTCCACCCTTGAGCGCGGTCGAAACGGTATCGACCGAAACGCTCTCGGACAGGTTGGCGGTGTTCAGACGACGCATCACGCCGTAGCCAATCTGCATGCCCACGATCAGCACCAAAATACCGATGACCACGGCCATCGCGGTCTTCGTAATGGTATGGCTCACCTGCGAGCCCGAAGGATCGTCCTCGGACAGCGGGTCGATATGTTTTGCCTGGCTCGCGCGGTCCTCGCTGCGCAGCTGCGCTAGCGCCGCTTTGTCACCGCGCTTGGCCGCAGCCTCCTTCTCACGCATGCGCTCGGTACGCTTTTTGGCGAGCGTGGGATCCAAGACGCCGGATGCATCGATTTCGGAGAATAACTCCGTCACTTCTTCCGGAGTCAAAGGGTTCTTGTCAGCCATAAACTTCCTGTCATATCAATCAGTCGAGCTCGTGCGCACGCGCACCTTCGAACTGCATTCGATAGTAACGGGCATAGGTGCCGCCACGGGCGAGAAGCTCCTCGTGCGTGCCACGCTCCACAACGCGACCATGCTCAACGGTCGCAATCTCATCGGCATGCTTAATGGTCGAAAGACGGTGGGCGATGATAATCGTGGTGCGGCCGCGTGCCAGCTCTTCGAGTGACTCCTGCACCGCCTCCTCGCTCTCGTTATCCAAAGCACTCGTCGCCTCGTCCAAAATCAGGATCTTGGGGTTCTTGAGAAACACGCGCGCGATGGCAACGCGCTGCTTCTGTCCGCCCGAAAGACGGCTGCCGCGCTCGCCCACCACGGTGTCGTAGCCCTGCGGAAGCGACTCGATAAAGGCATCGATGTTGGCGCGACGGGCGGCCTCGGCGATCTCTTCTGCCGTAGCGCCCGGCTTGCCGTAGGCGATGTTCTCGCCAATCGTACCGTCAAATAGATAGACATCCTGCTGCACCAGGCCGATGGCGCGGCGCAGGCTCTGCTGCGTCACATCGCGCACGTCCTGACCGTCGATGCTAATGGATCCGGTAGCCACGTCATAAAAGCGCGGCAGCAGCGAACAGGTCGTGGACTTGCCGCCGCCCGAAGGGCCAACCAAAGCGATGGTCTGCCCGGGCTTGATGGACAGGTCCATATGGTCGATAACGGGACGCTCGTCGGCATAGCCCTCGCCCAGCTCGACATCCTCGTAGTTAAAGCACACGTCGTGATACTCCACGGCGCCAGCAGTCACCTGCAGATCCGTAGCGCCCGGCTTGTCCTGGATATCCGGCGCGGTCGAGAGCACCTCGTCCATACGTTTAAAGCCGGCGATAGCCTTCTGATACGTTTCGGCCGAATTGACGAGCGTCTCAAGCGGCGTGCAGAACAGCGAAATATAGAGTGCAAAGGTCGCCATATCGACCGCCTGCAGCTGTCCCTTGGCGACCAGCCAGCCGCCCAGCAGCACCACGATCACATAGAGCACACCCGAGAGCAGGCCATACGTCGCGGTATAGACGCCCATGGCGTGATACATGTTCTCCTTGGACAAAAGGTAGCGGTCGTTAGAGGCACGGAACTTGGCACGCTCGGTCTCCTCGTTGGCAAAGCTCTTGACCACGCGCATGCCCGCCAGAGAATCCTGCAGCTGTGCATTAATGCCGCTGATCTTCTTGCGGTTCTCGCAAAAGACCTCGCGCATGCGCATGTTCTGCCAAAACATGACGACCGCAAACGCCGCCGTCACCACGGCCATGGCAAGCGCCAGCACCGGAGCGATGGTAAAGAGGATCACAAACGAGCCGATAATCTCGATACCGCAGATGATGATCCACTCGGGTACGTGATGCGCCGCCTCGCAGATATCGAACAGGTCGTTGACCACGCGGCTCATCATGTCACCCGAGCTGTTGCGGTCGAAGTACGCAAAGCTAAAGCGCTCATACTGGTCGAACAGGTCCTCGCGCATTTTGGACTCCATGCGCGCGCCCATCACGTGGCCCCAATAGCTCACAAAGTAGCGGCAGGCGCAGCGGACGGCATACATCAGCACCAAGCCCACCGCGATCATGCCGAGCGCCTGCATAATGGCAGCCTGACCCTGAGTAAATAGCCCACCGGTCAAATTACGCAGAATAATAGGAAAAGCAAGGTCAATGGCGGCAAGCACCAGAGCACAAACAGTATCAGCAACAAAAAGCCCCATCTGGGGCTCGTAATACGAAAGAAACCTCTTCAGCATGTGATCCTCAAAGAAATATCAGCAACGTAAGGCCCTGGGACAAAGCAATCAGTAGTACTTGTCCCAGGGCTATCCCCACTCGTTAAAGCTCCGTGCCCCCAAGGCGGTGTGCGATGCTGTCGCAGGCCAAGGCGCCCACGACGGTCTTGGCGTCTTCGATCTTGCCGTCGAGTACGGCGTCGATCAGCTCGTGCAGCGGCACCAGGTCCACGTTGACAAACTCGTCATCATCGGGGTTGGGCGCATCAAACTCGAGCTTGGTAGCCAAGTAGATGTGGATAATCTCATCGCAAAAACCGCAGGACGTGACAATCGACGTCAAAAAGCGAATACGACCAGCCCTAAAGCCCGTCTCCTCGTGCAGTTCGCGCTTGGCGCAATCGAGCGGGTCCTCGCCTGGATCGAGCTTGCCGGCGGGAATCTCGACCGTCACGCGGTCGATGGCGGTGCGGTACTGACGCACCAGTACGATCTTGCCGCTCTCGGTCAGTGCCACAACAGCCGCCGCACCCGGATGGCGAACGATATCGCGGGCGCTGCGGCGACCGTTGGGCAGCTCAACCTCAAGACGGTGGACGTCAAGGATCTTGCCCTTCCAGGCGCACTCCTCCGAAAGAATCTTCTCGTGCAGCTCGGCATCGTGCGGGTCGTTATCGCCCAGCACCAGCGCCGGCTCGTCAGCGACCTCGCCACCAGGCTCGCCCTCGGCGTGCCCATACACGCGGCTGTCCTCTTCGACGATCTGCGCGTCCACGAGCTCTTCGTTCTTCTCGTCCATCCGTCTCATTCCTCTCGGATTTTAGGCATCCCAGGCGTCGCGGCCGCGCAGCGCGCGCAGGCCGATGTCGTGACGCAGGGTCTTGCCCTCAAAATCAATCTTCTCGCAGGCCTCGTAGGCAAGGTTGCGAGCGTTCTCGAACGTGTCGCCCAGAGCAGTCACGGCAAGCACGCGGCCGCCATTGGTCACGAGCTGACCGTCCACCACGGCAGTTCCCGCATGGTACACGGTCACGTTCTCCATGGCCTCGGCATCCTCAATACCGGTGATGACCTTTCCTTTCTCGTAGCTGCCGGGGTAGCCCGCGCTCGTCAGGACAACGGCCACGGCCCACTCGTCACGCCAGTCGAGCTCAATCTGATCGAGCTCGCAGTTGGCGCAGGCGAGCATAACCTCGACCAGGTCGTTCTTAAGGCGCGGCAGCACGACCTGCGTCTCGGGGTCGCCAAAGCGGGCATTGAACTCCAGCACCTTGGGACCGGCGGGGGTGAGCATAAAGCCGCCGTACAGGCAGCCGCGGTAGTCGATACCCTCGGCAGCGAGCTCGGCCACGGTCTGCTCCATGACCTTCACCATGGTGGCGTGCTCCTCATCGGTCACGATGGGCACCGGGCTGTAGACGCCCATGCCGCCGGTGTTGGGGCCCTTGTCGCCCTCGAGTGCGCGCTTGTGGTCCTGCGAGGTGGCCATGGGGCGCACGGTCTTGCCGTCGGTAAAGGCCAGCAGCGAGCACTCAGGACCAACGAGCATCTCCTCGATAACCACGGTGTTGCCGGCATCGCCAAAGGTGCCGCCAAAGCACTCGCGCACGGCCTCCTCGGCCTGCTCAAGTTCGGTCGCCACGATAACGCCCTTGCCTGCGGCAAGGCCGTCGGCCTTGACGACCAGCGGGGCGCACTGGTTGCGCACGTAGGCGAGAGCCGAAGCCTCGTCGGTAAACGAACCATAGGCTGCCGTCGGAATGCCCGCACGCTCCATGAGCTGCTTGGAGAACAGCTTGGAGCCCTCCATCTGGGCACCCTCGGCACCCGGGCCAAAGCAGGGAATACCCGCCGCGCGCCACGAGCGGAGCCTCGGGGCCAATCACCACGAGCCCGCATCCGTGGCTCTGCGCAAACGCTGCCACGGCCGCAGGATCGCAGTCGTCGAGAACAACGTTCTCGCCGCAGCTCGCGGTGCCGCCGTTGCCCGGCGCGATGTAGAGCTTGCCGGCGCGCGGTGATGCTGCGAGCTTAGCTGCCAAAGCATGCTCACGGCCACCGCTGCCCAACAACAGGATGTCGATGGTTTGAGTGTCCGCCTTCAAGGGTGCCTCCTCTATGGATGAATGGCCCGCTCCGCGCGAGCCCTTTGCAAGCAAATATACCCCTCGGCCGCCCGTCCGGGCTGCAAAGGGGTATATCGCAATAACCAAATAGTCCCGATTACTTCCAGAATCGGTTGATGATCTGCTCGCGACCGGCGCCAACGCCAATGAACGTCACGCGGGTGTGTGCCAGATCCTCGATAAACGCCACGTAGTCCTGAGCCTCCTGCGGCAGCTCCTCAAAGCTGCGGCAGCCGGTGATATCGCACTTCCAGCCAGGAAGCTCCTCGTAGATGGGCTTGGCATGCTCAAAGCGCACCTGGTGCTCGGGCACGCTCGTGTAACGCTCGCCATCGACGTCATAGGCAACGCACACCTTAATGGTGTCGAAGGCCGAAAGCACGTCGAGCTTGGTCATGGCGATATCGGTGAGGCCGTTGACGCGCGAGGCGTAGTTGGCGATGGGGCCGTCGAACCAGCCGCAGCGACGACGGCGACCGGTGGTCACGCCGTACTCGTAGCCCTCCTCGGTCAGCGTGTGACCGGCCTCGGACTCATAGGAAAGCTCGGTGGGCATGGGGCCCGAACCGACGCGGGTGATATAGGCCTTCATGACGCCCAGCACGCGGTCGACATTCTTCATACCGACGCCGGATCCGGTGATGGCGCCGCCGGCGGTGCAGTTGGAAGACGTCACGTACGGATAGGTGCCGTGGTCGATGTCGAGCAGCGTCGCCTGGGCGCCCTCAAACAGCAGGTCCTTGCCCTCGTCGATCATGTTGTTGAGCAGCAGGCTCGTCTCGGTGATGTAGGGACGCAGGCGCTCGGCCATCGGCAGGTACTCGTCGCAAATCTGGTCCACGGTGTAGGTGGGCAGGTTGTAGATGAGCTCGAGCTCGGGGTTCACGCGGGCGAGAGCGGTCTCCAGCTTGTCGCGGAACAGTGCCTCGTCCAGCATGTCCTGCATGCGCAGGCCGATGCGAGCCATCTTGTCCTGATAGCACGGACCGATGCCGCGCTTGGTGGTACCGATGTTCTTCTTGCCGAGCTTCTGCTCAAAGGCGCCATCCAGATCGATGTGGTACGGCATGATGACATGCGCGTTGCCGCTAATCTTGAGGTTCTTGGTGGTGATGCCGTCGGCCTCGAACATGTCGATCTCCTCAAGGACAACCTTGGGGTTGACGACGCAGCCGTTACCGATCACCGACACGTGGTCGGAATACATGATGCCGGAGGGCACCTGGTGCAGGCCGTACTTCTTGCCGTTGACGACGATGGTGTGGCCGGCGTTGTTGCCTCCCGAGTAGCGCACGACGGCATCGAAGTCGCCGGCGACCAGGTCGCAAATCTTACCCTTGCCCTCATCGCCCCACTGGGCACCGACCAAAACGGTTGACGGCATGTTTACTCCTTACATTCATGGACTGTCTACGCGCCACGCCGGCACGCAGAAGCACAAAACATTCCCAGTATACCCGTGCAACGGGCGCCTGTCCTACTCCTCGGCATGTGCCCCATCAAGCTCATAGAACTTGGTGGATGCCGGCAGGAACATCAGATCGACGTCGCCGATCGGGCCCGAACGGTTCTTGGCCACGACGATACGCGTAACGCCCTCGTCGGGTCGATCGTCGCGCGAGGCCTCGGCCTCGTCGGCGGAGCGGTCCAAGAACATAACGATATCGGCGTCCTGCTCGATGGAGCCCGATTCACGAAGGTCGGAAAGCTGTGGGCGCTTGCCGGTACGGGATTCGACCTGACGCGAGAGCTGCGACAGCGCGATGAGCGGGATCTTGAGCTCCTTGGCCATGATCTTCAAACCACGCGACATCTCCGAGACCTCGACGGTACGGCTCTCGGAGCGGCGTCCCGGCGGAGGACTCACCAGCTGCAGGTAGTCCAGGATGATAATTGCCTTCTCCTTGTTATGGAGCATACGGCGGCTCTTGGCGCGAATCTCGGTCACTGTGGTGCCGGGCGTATCGTCAATCAGAATATCGAGCTTGGACAAGGTCTGCGTGGCCTCGTTGATATTGGCCCACTGCTCGGGGCTAATGCGGCCCATGCGGAAGTCACTGATCGAGATCATGGCGTAGGCGCAAATCAGACGCTGGGCAATTTCCTTGCCCGACATCTCCAGAGAGAAGAAGCCGACAGTATAACCGGCAGCGGCAGCGTTGAGTGCCAGATTCAGTGCGAACGACGTCTTACCTACAGCAGGACGGGCGCCGATGATGATGAGCTGGCCCTCGCGAAAACCCATGAGCATGTGGTCGAGTGACGGAAAGCCCGTGGGCACGCCCGCAGCCTGGCCACCGGCCTGGTACACTTCCTCGGCCTCGTTATAGGCCTCGACCATAAACTCGGTCAACGTCTTGTAGCTCGACTTGACCTCGCGTGCCGTAACCTTGAGCAGCTTGCTCTCGGCCAGCTCGACAACCTCTTTGGTGTCGGTGGGGGCGTTATATGCCAGCGCGTTGATCTCGTTAGTGGCGCCGATCAGCTCGCGCAGCATCGAGTCGCGGCGAACGATGGCGGCATGGTGCTGCCAGTTGACGAGCGACAGGGTCTGACCCATCAACTCCAAAATGTACGCTTCGCCGCCCACGGCATCGAGCTTGTTGATGCTTCGCAGGTAATCGATCAGCGAGATGGAGTCGATGGGAATGCGGCTGTTGTACATATCGACCATCGCAGTATAGATGGTCTTATGAATGGGCCGGTAGAAGTCATCGGGCTGCAGCTCGACCTGGGCCTCTTCGACCACCTCGGGCGATAGCAGCATAGCGGCCAGTACATTGGCCTCTGCATCTTGGTTTTGGGGAAGACCCAACTTTGAGCCGCGGTCCTCAACCGTCAGCCCGGTCTCCCTATCGTCATATGCCATGAGCATCCTCATTCATATCGCTTGCGAGCATCCATAGTATCAGCCACGGTCCCAAAACGCGCCGCGCGCTGCCAATCATCACCGAACCAAACGGATGAACGGTCCTGTATATAGGACTTTGACGCGACGTTCACCACAACACTCACTCAGCGCAAAAAACAAAAGGGCGCCCCGGTTTCCCAGAGCGCCCTTCTTAGAACAAGATTGTTGCGTTGCAGCAAATGCTACTCGGCAGCAGCCTCAGTCTCGACCTCGGCGGTCTCGGCCTCGGCGACCTCAGCGGCCTCCTCGACCTCAGCCTCGGCAGCGAGCTCCTCGGCGGTAACGCCGACGAGAACGACAACCTCGGCCTTGATCTCGCGATACAGCGAGATGGCAACGGTGTGGGCACCGGCGACCTTGATGGGCTTACCGAGCTCGACGCGCTTGCGGTCGATGTCCATACCGAGCTGAGCCTTGATGGCGTCAGCGATCATAGCGGCGGTAACGGAGCCAAAGAGGATGCCCTCGTCGCCGACCTTGACGTCAACGGTGACCGTCTTGCCCTCGAAGGCAGCCTTGGCCTCGTTGGCGGTAGCCAGACGGACGGCCTCGCGCTTGGCGATGTTGTTGCGACGCTCGTCAAGCTGCTTGAGGTTGCCCTTGGTGGCGGCAACAGCGAGCTTCTTGGGGAACAGGAAGTTCTCAGCGTAAACCTGAGCGACCTCTACGACGTCACCCTCGCCGCCCTTGCCCTTGATCTCATCGAGAAGAATAACCTTCATGATGCGTCTCCCTTCTTAGCCGCGGTCGCGGTTGCCACGAGAGGAAACCACGGGGACGGTGTACGGCAGGAGAGCCATCTCGCGGGCGCGCTTGATGGCGTTGGCGATGTCATGCTGATGCTGCGTGCAAGCGCCAGTGACGCGACGGGGCTTGATCTTGCCACGGTCGGTCATGTACTTACGGAGAAGCTGAGTGTCCTTATAGTCGATGAACTCAGTGTTCTCCTTGCAGAACTGGCAGTACTTACGACGCGGCTGACGTGCAGAAAAATCATTAGCCATGTCAAAATACCTTTCATTTGGCAACTTCGGCGAACCGAAGCCGCCTCTCACTCAAAAATAGGTGAACAACCCTTAGAACGGGATGTCCTCATCGTAGACGTCGACCGCGGGCGGCGTGGCCACCGGTGCGGCAGGACGTGCTGCGGGCGCGGGGGCTGCGGGGGCGTAGCCGCCCTGATCGTAGCCACCCTGGCCACCACGGGAGCTCATAAACTCGATCTCATCGACGATGACCTCAAGCTTGCTCCGGCGCTGGCCGTCGCGCTCCCAAGAGCTGTAGCGCAGCTTGCCCTCGATCGCGACCTTGTTTCCCTTTGCCAGGAAACGGCTCACGGCCTCGGCGCGGGTGCCGAACATGGTGCAGTCGACAAAGTTGGGATAGTCCTCCCACTCGCCAGTCTGCGCGTTGCGGCGACGATCGTTCACGGCGACGCCAAAGGACAGAACCTGGGTTCCGCCGGCGGTGGCTCGCAGCTCGGGATCGCGGGTGAGGTTACCGGTGATGTTCACTCGATTGATGCTCATAACTCACTACTTCCTCTTGGGGCACAAGCCCAGTCCAAAACGACAGTCTTACTCCTGGTCGTCGCGACGGACGATCATGTGGCGGACCACAGCGTCGGTGATGCGCAGGACGCGATCAAGCTCGGCGATCTGGGTAGGATCTGCGTGGAAGTTGATGAGGGTGTAGTCACCATCGGTGAGGTCGTTGATCTCGTAGGCGAGCTTGCGCTTGCCCCACTCGTCAACGGAGTCGACCTTGCCAGCGCCCTCAGCGATCGTGGTATCGATACGCTTCATAACAGCGAGACGAGTCTCGGGGTCGAGCGACGGGTCAACAAAGAACAGCAGTTCATAAGCCTTCATATTGTCACCTCCTCTGGGCAAATGTGGCTTCAGGTCGTGAAGGTGCGCCTGAAGCAGGAAAAGACTTGGTCATCATATCTTTCAACCTCCCAGGCCGCAAGAATATGCAGCTACAACCTCATGACCTCCACATATGCCCATGCTTACACGGCACTTCTCGCGTATTCCAACCAAATGCTGACCAAGAGCTTGACGAATCTGTGGACAAGATACGGTGCCGTGGGGACAAGCTGAGCCAAGCCACAGGTCAACGGGCACAAGGCTGTGGTCGCAAAATGCATACCAGTGGTCCACAGCACAACCCAAAGATTTTTAAATTCATTGCCAAGTCGCTTATGAATACCCCTTTTGAACAATTGAGTTGATCAACCACGCTGGTCGGAAGCCGTTTTTTGGCACCTCAAACCCCACTGCAACGCCAAGTGCGGCCAAGCGTTTTAAAAAATGCCAACTTTTCTGTTTGCACTTTGCGATTCCTCGTGTATACTGACTTTCGCATTTAACGGAGAGTTGTCCGAGTGGCCGAAGGAGCACGATTGGAAATCGTGTAGGCGTCAAAAGCGTCTCCAGGGTTCAAATCCCTGACTCTCCGCCAGTTAATTCCAAAGCAGGCCTTCGAGCCTGCTTTGTTTTTCCCCCACGCGGAGGGGTGGCAGAGTGGTTGAATGCGGCGGTCTCGAAAACCGTTTGGCCTGTATAAGGTCACGAGGGTTCGAATCCCTCCTCCTCCGCCATTTAGATTGAGAAAGCTCCCGAGAATGGGAGCTTTTTTCTTTTG
>CABQXG010000008.1 GCA_902468045.1 uncultured Collinsella sp. | reverse complement strand
GCGCAAAAGCGGGAGGAATATCTGGGCGGGCCCAAGATGGCGCGCCGAGATGTACATATGCGCCGGAAGTAGGCGGCCGGAAAGCGCATCCCGTTTTTCGCAAAAGACTGGGATGCATTTTCCGTTCGAGGCCTCAACCGGAAAATGCATCCCGTTCTGAGCGCGGGATCTGGGACGCAGTTTCCGCCAAAGGCCGAAAAAGGAAAGCACGTCCCATTCTGACGCCGGATTCCGGGTAGTGCTTTCCCAAGCGGCCTCAAAGCGGAAAACGCATCCCACTCTGAAGCCAAATTCCGGGACGCAATTTCCGCAGAGCCCTCAATAAAAGAAAAGGACCCCTTTGCAGAGGTCCTAGTCAATTCAAGGTGGCGGGGAAGGGAATCGAACCCCTGACACGAGGATTTTCAGTCCTCTGCTCTACCAACTGAGCTACCCAGCCATTTGAGGTGTGCCTTGTTTCAAGGCTTGATTAGTATAACCAAGGACGCGTTCCGGTCAACCGAGAATTTTAAAAAAGTTTTTGAGCACAGCCTCGGTTCTATAAATCGGCACGTCAGAGGCATCAGCCGGCAGCAAGAAGTTTTTCACTCAGAGCCGCACGGGCAAACTCACTTGGCGTCATCCCCTCGGCAGCCGCCCGTCGACGAATGGCCTCCTTCATTCCCAGAGGAATCTTGACCGACAGCGTTGCCGTCCCCTCACCTGAGAGCGGGGGCCGTCCACGCACGATCCCACCAACGGTGTGTTCGCCATCCGGAAACTCTCCGCGCTCGTACGACTCGCACCACGCGTCAATCATTTCATCCGTTACAACCTGACCATTAGCGGCCGTATACGTCTTGCCCATCATCGACCCCTTTGCCGAGCCTGTTCAATCTCCTGCCAAAATTTCTTCTGGACTGGAGACAAGGCATGAATGATAAGCCACCCACGGACAAGCTCGACCGCGACAAGCTCCACGCTTCGTCCGTCTGGAAGCCATCCAATGGCAAGCCATCTCGGCGGCTCGTCCTCCGACTCGCGGCGAATGCACTCAGTAACCGCGAACCAGGCACCTAGCACTTGCTTTTCCGTCAAGTGTTTTTTGGCGTTCGGATGGATCTCAACATCCATGCATCTTCTCCTCCATCTTACCAAATTTCGTATGACGAAAGTCCGCAGTCGCCAATTCTTAAGCCGGCACGCGTTGGAGAGCAGGGGTCGAAACAATGATTGAAGGACGCTCTAGTGCGGCCCAGGCGCATGGGTGGGAGCACATGCGCCAAGGACGAACGTTTTCGTATCGCGCGAGGATATTGCCGTCGCGATCGATGAAGGCGATGTCGATGGGATAGGCCATAAAACACGTATGGACCGAAGAGCAGCGTGGAAACGCCATGACGAGCGGCAGGCCGTTGGCGGCAACCGGACGCCGTCCCAGCATGCCGCGCAGGCGCACGACAAACGACTCCGCCACCACAAACTCGGCCGGCGTCCAACCCAGTCTGTTGAGTGCCCGCGCGTAGACGATGTAGGACGAGACCGCGGTCACATGACCACCCCCGGACGCCATGGATCGACCGTCACCGCACGCTCGTGCGACAACGTTGTCGGCGCCCCCAGCGGAACGCCAGCGATGCTGAGAGAAGTCGGCCACGGCTCATAGTGCATGGTGCAGGTGTAGGTCCTAAACGTACCGGATAGGGAGAGCAGGCCACCATCCGATGCCTTCGCGCCTTGCTCGCTCGACACTTCGATCTGTAAGTCATAGCCTTCCATGGCATTCAGAATTTGAGTCTGAACCGTCGCCGAGGCATCGGCAGAGCTTTCGTCGCCCTCCCCCTCCGACGCCACGGCATGCGCCAGCACGATGTCGGGCACCACGCGGTCGAAGCGCGCGACAGCGCTGGCAAAGATCATGACGTTGTACACGATGAGTGCCAGCACCAGCAAAACGGGCGTAACCACTGCCATCTCCACCGTCGCTTGGGCGCGCTCCTCGCGCAAACGCATGCGGATACTCATTACGACCCACCGCCCAGAGCGCCAACCAGCGTGGCGACATCGACGGTGAGCGGGATGGAGCCGCCGCCGGGCAGAGGAATCTCCGCAAGTGTGAACACCGTACCGCTAATGGTGCGTTCGACTTGATATTCCAACGCCTCGCAAAGCGCCTTGGGATCGGTCACGCCCAACGGAATACTTCGCAGTTTGTCTTGCGCTTGAGAGAGACCCGCAATGTCAGACCCCGGACTCTTAATGATATTGGCGGAATCGGTCAGCACCGGCTTTCGCAGGCGCAAGTCGCACGGTTCCAAACCCAGCGCCGCCACGGACGCCGAAACGGTATCGCCGAGCCACGATGCGATGGAGCCCAACGCGCCGCTGCCCCCTCCTAGGCCTTTAATCATCTCGTCCATAAGTTCGTCGGCTGAGCCTTGGATATCACCGTATCCCACGAGTAGCCGTCCCCAAACATCCATGACGCCGTCGAGCACGCCGGCAACGCCGCCCGAGCGTTCCTTCAATGTCGAGAAAAATCGCGAAAGCACGTTGTTTTGCGCCGTCGCCTCATCGGGCGCCAGCACCGCGGCAGAGATAGCACCGCGATCGCCAAGCCTGACTGCCGCGTTAAACGAGGAGTTAAGTTGATCGGGGCTGGTAATGTCACCCGAAACTGCAAAGGCGACCACGCCGTTGCGGCCAGGTGGGGCGATACGCGGGCGCTCGCCGGAAAGCGCTTTAATGGCCTGGTCAAACGCATTGCCCGCACGGCCGGCCTCATCCTCGGTCTGACGCTCAAGTTCGAGTTCTTTGTTGCGGCATTCGACGTAGTCTTCCAGAGCCTCTTTGAGCTTATCGAAGTGGTACTCGAAGCCCCTTTCGACAGAAGTCGTTGCAATCGCAACGTACCCTAAAGACGACACACCGAAATGGCATTCGCTACACGTTTCGTGACCGTCAAAATCTGCGACGGATGCCAGCCCACCCGGCTTTCCTTTTTTGTAATTTGGACAGTCAGTCCCATAATGCAAATAGGTAACTTTATCTACTTCACTCGTGGGCCAACGCGCATCGGTATAGAGTTCAGTCGTCCGCGCCTCATCTGGATTTCGCGGAAGGAAAGGAATGCGGGCGGAAACTTTGCCGTCCTTTTCAGTTATATATGCCCGCTCGACTTCTTCGCCCGCATAAGCGAAGAACACCTTTCGTGCAGCAGAATCTGCCTGTTTTTCCGGACCCTCGCCAAGCGGTTTCTCATTTGCCAGGCGCTGGCGATAGTAGGCCTTCGCGCGATCGAGCGCCACTTGCGGTTCCCACGTAACGCTCGAAGCGTAATGCGGATTTTGAGCACCAGAGAGATCCGTTAGACTTTTCACACGCTCCCACATGCAAGAACAGCTGCTGACCGAGCCCTTGTCAGACCCGCCACAATCCGCCAGCCAAGCGCGCTCTTTAGCCTTCGCCGTGTCCTCAGAAGCCTTCCGCAGCTCCTCGGCCGCACGCTCTAAATCATCTGATGTGTCTTTAATGGTATCGGTCGAGATCTCTGACCCTTTGAGCGCAGCGAAGTCCGACTCGGATGTCCTGGGCACGGCAAGCGCCGTACCGGTATAGGCCACACTATCGGTATCCTGCGCCGACACCGCCTGCGTGGCACGCGCGGCAATCAGATACGGCAGAGCTGTCTCGATTTTCTGCAAGCCTTCCGATGCGCTTTTGGCAAACTTGTTGCGCGTTTTAATGATCTCAATCCCGGTGTCGACCATATTGCCGGCAACTGGTTCGGCACCTGGGATGAGAATGGCAACCAGGCCCGTCCCGATTGTGGCAAACCCCGCTAGCCCCAGACTCAAGATGCTCGCATCAACCACCGTGGCAGCCGTGTGATAGGACGACACCACGTTGGCACCCGCCAGCGCGCCGCTATCGGCCGCCACCTGGGTATCCCCGGCACGCGACATGCTCCATATCGCCGCGGTCGACGAAAACAACAACGTGAGCACCACTAGGATGACCACGGCAGAAGAAAGCGTGGTGTAGGCACCGTCTTCGATAAACAGGTCGATACCGGCGCGGCCCATAAAGCCGCCTCGCTTGCGATGGCAGCTCGGACGGCGCGTCAAAACGCATCTAGACCAGAAACGCTTAATCCCATGCAGCAATCCACGAATCATAATCTCCCTCCAGCCATTCGGGACGCGATTGATACGAGACATCGACCTTGAGCTCAACGTAGCCGCCCTCGGCGGTACCACCCATAGCCTGCGCAAACGCACCGATCACAGGCAACGGCTTGACCTCGCCGGAAACGGACACGGACGAGACACCACCCGCACCGGCCCGGCCAAGCTCGATATCCCACGACAACGGCCCGCCGGCATGAAAGATCGAAACGTTGGGCACTGCGGCAAGCCGGCGGCGGGTGAACTCCTTAAGATCGTCGTCCTCCGCCGTCGTCGTGGTCATGAGCCGCGCGGTCTCGGCAGCGGCAGACTCCATGACCGCGCGCGTATAGAGCAAACACACCGGTTGCAGTGCGAGAAGAATGAGCATCAGAAACGTCGGCAGCAAAAAAGCAGCCTCGACCGTAGACTGCGCCCGGTCCTCGCGCGCGATATCAATACAACGCGATGTCCTTAGCGCCCGCAGCGGCGTCGATAACCGACGTCGAGGCAACGCCATGGGATGCCGCCCGCTCAACCAGCGCCGCCAAGTGCCCATCGGTGCCAGCACGCCAAAGCCCCGCAATCGCCAGCACGATCGATAACAGCGCCACCGTGACGATGGCGTATTCGACCGTCGCCTGGGCAGATTCCTCGCGCAGGACGTCATGCATTTCACGACCCCTCCTTTGAGCTTATTGTTTGCGGGGCCAGGCGCACCGCGCGCAGACGACACGAAGCATCGCCAGTATCCGCGGCAACCGTCACCATATCGACCCAGCCGCGCCCATCGCGCACAATGGCGCCCCATACGTTACCCTTAATATCGAGATAGCCGCTCAGGGCGAGCTGGGCCGTTGGCACCTCGCGGTAGGCGCGTAACATATCCGCCGCTGCCTCGGTCATCGGTCGGTCCTCGGACCATGCAAGCCGGACCGCAATCGCGTTGTCCTCAGGCGAATCCGTCGCAGTGCCAGACCGCTTGTCGAGCATCCGCAGAAAGGTTTGCGCCGTGACAGCGACATCCGAATCGTCCGCATCTCGCATCTCATCTTTTTGAGACGCCACCGCCGAATCTGAGCCCGAATCGAAGGCGGCCCCAGGACGCTGCTGCCGCGCGGCGTTTAGCCCCCAAACCGCCACTGCCACCGCCACAACCACACAGGCAAACACCAGCAGTGCGCCGACAGGCCGCCTACCCTCTACAGGCTGTTGATGCCCTCGCTGATAGCGTTCCATAGATCTTGGACCTTGCCCTTAAATGCGACAATGGCAATGATGGCGATCACCACGAGCACGCCGACCAAGATGGCGTATTCGGTGGTGCCCTGCGCACTCTCCTCCTGCAGCAGCTCCCCGGCATGCTGGCGAGCGCGAATTGACTGGCAAACAGCCCAGCTCCAGACCTTGCCAGCAACGTCAGTCATCGTGTTCATGTATTCCTCCCTACATCATCCCGCCTGCTCCCAACAGCGGGCCCAATATGGACAGAAGCAACGCCGGCAAGATGAGTGTGCCGGTGGGAATCAGCAGCTTGACGGGCGCACGCTCGATCTCGCGCTCGACCGCGGCGCGATGAGCCGCACGGATCTCGCGACTTTGAGCGGCCAGTGTCTCGGCAAGTGGGGCACCCAGAGCGAGCGCCTGCCCCACCGTGATGGCAAAGGTCTCGAGCGCTCGCACGTCCAGGTCGCGTGCGGCGGCCAACAACTCGTCCTCACGCGTGCCCACGCCCACCTGCCATGCCATGCAGGCCCGCTCAAGTCGAAGAGCCAGCACTGACCGGCGGTTGGCGCAGAAAATCTCAAGCGCCGCATCAAACGAAAGACCGGCCGAAAGACCCAAGCGCACAACATCGATCATCTCGGACACTTCGCCGAGCGATACTCGCGCCGGGCCGCCCGCTCCAACCGCGCCCTTCATTCGCGCGGTCAGAGCATCGACCACCGAGCGACCCGCGGCAGCGACCAGCACCGCCTCGCGCTTGCAGGCCTCTGCGATCTTGCGTGCATCCGCCCGATCCAAACCCGTCGCGACAAATGCACTCAGAGCGCACAGGCAAGCCGCAACTGCAACCAGGGCGCTCACAGCTCCACCCGCATAATGCGCCTGATAACCACCAGGGCAACGGCGTTGAGGGCAAGACCCAGCGCCACAGCGCCCGCGCCGGCAGGCGTCGCAAGACCGCGACGAAAATCTGCCGAAAGCAGCGCCAACACCGCGCACATGCCCGCCGGCATCGCCGCGACCATATGCGCAGACATGCGAGCCTGCGACGTCTTGACATCCAGGCGGCGCTTGAGCTCAATGCGCTCCCCCACCATGCTCGACGCCTCGGACAGTAAGTCGGCAAGCGGAGCACCGGTGCGCTGAGACACCTTAAGCGCCAAGGTCACAAGCGAAAGACCGGGGGCGTCGATGCGCACGAGCAAGTCATCGAGCGCATCGGTCGCCGAGATGCCGCAATCGATCGCCGCCGCCACCCGCAAAAACTCGGTATGCACCGGCTCTTGCGCATGAGCGCCCACAAAGCGCATGCCCTGGGCCAGCGAATGTCCCGAGGCAAGCGACATGGAAAGTGCGGTAAACGCCTCGGGCATGGCCTCTTCTGCATCGTGTTGCTCGCGCCGGCTCTCAAAGCCATCCCGAGCGGCGCCAGCGGCAATCGGAGCAACAAGTCCCAAGGCAAATCCGAGGGGCGATAACGACACCATCGTTAGTAAAACGCAGCAGACACCGCTCGATAGCAGCAGAAACGCCAAACGCCCCGAAGCATCTTCGATCACGAGGCCAAGGCGATGCGCCGGAGCCAGCGATGCCCACGAACGGGCGATCTTTTTCAGCAGATCGTTTTCCACCAGCTCACGCGGCAGCTTCTCTGCCGCCGTCTCGAGCGCCTGACGCGCCAGCTCCGCCGGCGGCACCTGCGGCACACGAGGTTCCGCCCCGCACGCCGTCGCAACAGAAAACCCTGCCAAACCCCCTACGACGAGGGGCACAGCGACCTCCATTCGTCCACCTCCTCTTGTGTGAGCGTCCCCGACCGCAGGCCTTCTGCAATAAACGGCGGCTCGCGGTCAAGCGTCCAGGTGCGCTCGGCGGCATCGAAAGTCACATAGCGCTCGAGCTCTACGCCGCCCGACGCGGCGCGACGCACCCCCGAATACGAGGAGACGAAACGCCTGCCATCGGCGTGGCGCTCGGACATCACGATACCGTCGAGCGCCATGGCAATCTGCTCCTCGATGAGCTCGCTCGGCAGATCGATGCCATAACGTGCAAGCAACGTCAGACGCACCACGGTCTCCTGTTCTGAGCCCGCATGAAGTGTGGTGAGCGACCCGTCGTGGCCCGTGTTCATGGCCTGCAACATGTCGCAGCACTCGGCACCGCGCACCTCGCCCACCACGATGCGGTCGGGGCGCATGCGCAGGGCATTGGTCACCAGGTCGCGGATCGTCACCGCGCCCTCGCCCTCAATTGAAGCCTCGCGCGCCTCTAGACGCACCACGTGCGGATGATGCGCAAACTTGAGCTCGGCAGAGTCCTCGATCGTCACGATGCGCTCGCCGGTGGAAATCTCACATGACAACGCGTTGAGCAGGGTGGTCTTACCAGATCCCGTGCCTCCCGCAACCGCTAGGTCCTGTCGCAGCGACACCGCACACGACAACAGCTGCGCATACCAAAGCGGCAGCGACCCCAGCCCCACAAGCTCGTCCAACGAGCAGATGCGGTCCGAGAACTTTCGGATGGTGAGAATCGGTCCGTCAATCGCCACAGGCGGAATCACCGCGTTGACGCGATAGCCCGTTTTGAGGCGGGCGTTGACGATGGGACTGCGCTCGTCGATACGGCGGCCAAGTGGCGAGATGATGCGGTCGATAAGCACACGGATCTGCTCATCATCCTCAAACGCATGCTCGATGGGGTACAAGACGCCGCCGCGTTCAAAGAAAGCCGAGCGGCAGCCGTTGATCATGATTTCGGTAACGGTGTCGTCCTCGATGAGCGGCTGCAACGGCCCCAAGCCCACCACGTCATCCATAATCTCGTCGATGATGGTCTCGCGCTCGGGCGTCGCGAGATCGGTCGGCTCCTCAACATTGAGCGCCGCCTCCACCGCGGGACGCAATTCCGAGCGGGCAAGTACCGGGTCGACATAGGCGCTGATACGCGCCACTTCGTCGTAACCCATGCGGTCCATCACGGCGCGCTTAGTGCGTCGTTTCACCGCGCGGCGACGCCCCGCATCTACAGGCGCTGCCGCCGCTGCAGCGCCGGCAGCCTTAATCCTCGTTTGCAGACTCATCGCTAATCACCCTCGCGCGACCAGGGAAGGCGGATACGCGGGCGTTCGGTGCGCGTTGCACGGTCGGCGACCATATCGCTCCAAGGGCCGACGGCGCACCCCAGTTCCACGAGCATCTCGCGCGTGGCCTCGCGCACGCTGGTCGCAAAAGCGCTGGTCTGCCCCACTGCCTCGTCAGCGCGCCCAAACGCCATGAGCGCGGCGAGATCCTGCCCGCCATCGGCGATACGAATCTTGGAGCTCAACGCACAGGCAATCTCAAAGCGCATGGCGACGTCCTCGTCTGCCCCGCGCGCACCGAACCGGTTGAACACGGCGCTCATGCGCGTGCGCGGCACACCTACTCGACTTGCCAGTTCAATGACGCGCGATGCCGATGTCGCGGACGACACCGCCGCATCGCCAACGACCAGGCAACGGTCGCTCGCCGCCACCGCAGCCGCCACGGCATCGCCCCAAAAGACCGAGGTATCGATAAAGACCACGTCGGATTCGCGACGCAGGACATCGAGCAGTAGCTCCACCGGACGTGCCATGAGCTCGGCTTGCTCGGGCGCCGCGACGGGACCCCAGAGCGTAACGCCCGGGGCGACGCGCATCGATGCGGCCACGATATCCGGCTCGGTGAGCGTGCCCGCCGCCGACGGCTCGATAAGTGCCGCCATATCGTGCGGAGCATCGACGCCTAACAAGTCGTAAAGGTTTCCAAACATCAGGTCCAGGTCGAGCACGGCGGCACGCAAGCCCAACAGCGACGATGCGTGTGCCATGGTGGCAACGATCGTCGACTTGCCGCAACCGCCCGAACCCGAAATGGCGCAGATGACCGGAGCTCGATGCGGCGGAGCGGCAGCGTCTGTCGGCGGCATCGGAGGCGGCGGGGCGGGCGTCGGGGACAGCGTCCCCGTCTCCCCCGCCGCAACTACACGCTGCGTCCAAGCCGGCATGGCAGCTTGTTCGGTCTGCGAGACAGGCTC
The DNA here is from genome assembly GCA_902468045.1 of uncultured Collinsella sp. GTDB lineage: Bacteria > Actinomycetota > Coriobacteriia > Coriobacteriales > Coriobacteriaceae > Collinsella. The sequence continues at coordinate 6,248 of CABQXG010000008.1, read as the reverse complement.
GTTCTGTGCAATCTGCTCATGCTGCATCAGCGACAACTCGCCGCACCCGGCAAAGCCCTCAACTTCGTCGAGTTCATCCGCCAGATTCACGCCGTGCACGTATCCCATATCTACAGCCGGGGAGTCGCCAGCATGCTGCGCCGGTCCTCCAGCGTCATCGTATACAAGGGGGTTCCGGGGGCGCCGACCATGCTCGGCTTCCGCTTTTCCATAATCATCAACACGCGGGCCTCTTGTAGCGCGAGGCGCCCCGGGTTCCCTATCAACAAAAGCATCGGGCTCAATCGTCATGCGCCGATCGGAATCAACCGCTCCCTCGCCCGCTCGCCCGTTGCCGCATATACTGTGCGCAGCGATGACCTCGGTCGCCCCCGCGCGAAACAGCCCTTCGATATCCGACGGATCGAGCGCTTCTATCAACACGACCACGCGACTCACGCGGCCTTCGACCGTCAGGCGCGCAACAGTCTTGCGCACATCTTCGGTATCAAACAGAGACGCTGCGATGATGGCAGCTCCGCGGCGCGACGGAAACGCCCGCGCCATGGAAACCAGCCCGTCCAGGTCACCCACGCGAAGCACCTGTGCACCCGCGTCACGGCCCTCGACTTCCCGCTGCAACAGCCCGTAATCGCCGCACGCGCAGCACGCAAGCCAGATCGCCTTCATCACTCGTCGCCTCCGCTCTTTTTGCCGCGCGCCGTGGCGGGAATCGTCAAGCTGACCGTTCCCTTGCCCGATGCCCCCAGCAGTTCCTTGACGTCTTCGGGGTCAGCCGCCAGCGTCACCCATTCGATCTTGCCCTCGCGCGTGGCACCAGAATCCTCACTGGTATCGATCACGTACGCGCCGCACAGCCGATCGGTTACGCCGTCTTTTTGCACATACACATCCACGTAGCTGCCCACGCCCGTAGCACCGCCGACCGAGTGCTCGGCATCGACCGCCACCGAAACGGCGACCTTGCCCTTAGGCACCTCGAGCTTGTGGCTCTCGGCCTTGGTGTAGACATTGCAGATCACGGCGTTTTTGGGAATACGCGAAGTCGTCACGTCGCCGCGCACCTGGCGCAGCTCGGTCGCCGCGTCACGCGGCAGCAGACTTGTCAGCCATTCCTGGGTTATGACATTGGTCTCATCGAGGGTCTCGCCCACATCGATATCGCGCGCCGCGACGCATACCTCGACGCGATCGCCACCGTACTTGGCCAAGGTCTCCGCCTGGACCTGTTCGGCTTGCGAGCGGATCGACGAGCCGTAAACCATGCAGAGCAGAGCAGCGAGCACGCCCGCGACCAGACTGATAGCGATGCGCTTGCTCTTGTTCACGGCCGCTCCTCTCATGGCAGTGCCGGGCGAATGCCCGTACCACCATTGTCTGGGCGGTCAGAGTGCAAAGCGGCGCAATCGCGATCTTGGTTTTCGATGTCAAACCAATCGCTGACCAGAAGCTGACCAGCCCGTCAAGCTCGTGGCAAGGTTTTGGTCAGCACGTCAGCAAACTGCATGTTTCGAGGCTTTTTCACAGCAAAAAAGCCGTCTCCCGAACAGTTGGGAGACGGCTGTCATAGGAAAAATCAATTACAGATGAACATCGGGATCGAGCATTTGAGCGCTCACGCGCATGGATGACGCCAAGTTTTGGAACGTTTCCAGACGCAGACTGTCGATCTGCCCGGCGTCCTCGGCCTCGCGAACGGCGCAACCCGGCTCATGGGTATGTGTGCAATCGCCAAACCGGCACGCGCGCGATGCCTCGACAATCTCGGGGAAGGCGCGCGCCAGACCCCGCTCGTGACCCACGAGCGGTAGGCTGCGCAGGCCCGGGGCATCGGCGATCACACCGGCGTCGCCCGGCAGCGCCACCATCACGCGCGCGACGGTAGTGTGACGGCCCTGGTCGTCGCGTTCGCGCACACCGCCGGTCGCCAACGTATCGTGGCCCAGCAGTGCATTGAGCAGCGTCGACTTGCCGGCACCCGACTCGCCCAGAATCATGGCGCAGCTCCCGGCAGGCACGCAGACACGGACCTCGTCCAGGCCGCGGCCCTCGGCAGAGGACGTCACGATCACGCGCACGTCCGGACCCACCAGGCGGCGCACGCGGTCCAGATCGCGCTCGAGATCCTCGGCATCGCAGCGGTCAGCTTTGGTGAGCACCACCACCGGCTCGGCATCGCAGTCGAGCGCCAACACCAGCGAGCGCGCCACGCGGTCGAGCAGCACCTCACCGGCACCGAGCGCCTGCACGATTAGCACGCTATCCACGTTGGAGCAGAGCACCTGACGCTCTCCGCGGGCACGGCCGCGCCAACGCTCAAAGCTCGTACGGCGCGGCAGAACGCACTCAATCACGCCCATATCGTGCCCGGGAGCGCGGCGCACCGCCACACGGTCGCCCACGGCGGGCAGCAGGACCTCGTCCTCGCCGCGCGACTTGGCAAACCCCACGGCATGCTCGGCGCGGAAGGTATCGTTGGCAGTCGCCACCAGCGGAAACCCGCGATCCAAGCGCACAACGGCGCCAAGCTGCATCTGCTCGGGCTCCTCGGCATGTGCGCAGAAATCATCAAAGGCAGCCTGCTGGGCTTCATCGACCGGCAGGTCATCAAACGCCGGAACGTCCTGCAGCGCGTCGAGTCCCGGCACGCTCGCCAGCAGCTCCTCGGCAGACGCGGGGGCCTCGGTCGCAAGCTTCCGACGACGATCGCGCTTAGCCCGCGCCCCCGTCGTCTTTTTCTTCGCCTTAGCCTTAGCCTTGCCCACAAGCGCCTCCCAGCACCATAAATCACAACTGAGCAGGTATTTTAAATCAAAAAGAGCTGGCCGGGCAAAGCCCGACCAGCTCACAAACTTTCCCTCAGCCCTTTTCATCCGCACGGGAGAAAAGCCAGCAAAGCCACCGCAGGGCCCGCCCCGGAAGCCCTTTCTCCCGAACGATCCCGCAGCGCAAAGCGCGAGGACCAGTGAGGGAGAAAGGGCGTGGGGCGGGCCCGGACGAGTGCGCTACTCTTTTTCGACCGCGCGCATGATCGCCTTGTAGATCTCCATCAGCGGGATGATCAGGAAGGCCAGGCCCAGCGCGGCAAGAACGCCCTTGAGTTCAAGCGTCACAGGGCCGAAGAACATCTCGGCAAGCGTCGGCTGCACGGTCACGATCACCGTCAACACCAGTGCCAGCGCGGCAGAAGCCCACAGCCACTTGTTCTGCTTCTTCATGGTGAACAGCGACGCACGACGGCTGCGCATATTGAAGCAGTGGAAAATCTCGACCATGTTGAGCGTGATGAACGCCATCATCACGCCTTCCTCGTCGGCATTGCCGGCGATCATATCGGCGATGTGGATGTAGCCCATGTCAAAGTACACGCCCACAAAGAAGCTCGCCAGCACCAGCACGGTGATGATCAGACCCTGGACCACGCAGTCCAGGCCCATGTGACCGGCAAAGACACCGTCCTTGGCGTTGCGCGGCTTGCGCTTCATGATGTCACCCTCGGCATCCTCCATGCCCAGCGCGAGCGCGGGGAAGCAGTCGGTGACCAGGTTCACCCACAGCAGCTGCACCGGCTGGAAGATGGTAAAGCCGATGAGCGTGGCGATAAACACCGAGAACACCTCAGCAAGGTTGGCCGAAAGCAGGAACTGGATGACCTTGCGGATGTTGTCGTAGATGCGACGGCCCTCTTCGCAGGCACCGATGATGGTGGCGAAGTTGTCGTCGGCAAGCACCATGTCGGCAACGTTCTTGGTGACGTCGGTGCCGGTGATGCCCATACCGACGCCGATGTCGGCGCGCTTGATGGACGGGGCGTCGTTGACGCCGTCGCCGGTCATGGCGACGATCTGGTCGCGCGACTTCCAGGCCTCGACGATGCGCGTCTTGTGCTCGGGCTGGACGCGGGCGTACACGCCGTAGTCCTCGATGTGCGCGTCGAGCTCCTCGTCGCTCATGCGGTCGAGGTCGGCACCGGTAATGGCCTGGCTGCGATCAGCGACGATGCCCAGCTGCTTGGCGATGGCCACGGCGGTGTCGATGTGGTCGCCCGTGATCATGACGGTGCGGATACCGGCGTCATGCGCCTCGCGGATGGCGTCGGCGACCTCGGGGCGAACCGGGTCAATCATGCCGGACAGGCCGCAGAAGACCAGGTCATGCTCGAGCGCGGCGGGACTGCAGTCGGCCGGGACCTCGGTGTAGGTGCGGCTTGCCAGCGCCAGCACGCGCAGGGCCTCGTCGGCCATGGCCTTGTTGGCGGCCACGAGCTCGGCACGACGCTCCTCGGTCAGCGGAACGACCTTATCGCCCTCGTAGATGTGGGTGCACAGGCCGATCACCACGTCGGGCGCGCCCTTGGTGTACTGCTCATACTCGCCGTCCAGGGTCTCGACGACCACGGACATCATCTTGCGGCCCGAGTCGAACGGGGCCTCGCCCACGCGCGGGTGCTCGGCAGTCAGGCCAGTGAGGCCCGCCTTGCCGGCGTCGTTGACGAGCGCGCACTCAGTCGGCTCGCCCACGGCCTCGCCCAGCTCCTCGTCCCACTGGGCATCGGAGCACAGCGCCATGCCGGCCAGGAACTTCTCCTTAGGTGCGGCGAGCTCGTGCTTGACGACGGTCATCTTGTTTTGGGTAAGGGTACCGGTCTTGTCGGAGCAGATGGTCTGCGTGCAGCCGAGCGTCTCGACGGCAGAGAGCTTGCGGATGATTGCCTGGCGCTTGGCCATCTTGGTCACGCCAAGCGACAGCACGATGGTCACGACGGCGACCAGGCCCTCGGGGATGGCAGCGACGGCGAGCGAGACGGCAACCATAAAGGTATCGAGCAGGGCGGTCGGGTCGGTAAGAACGTTGCCCACGCCGTGGCGGATGATATCAACGCCAAAGATGACGACGCAGATGACGATAACCATGATGGTGAGGATGCGGCTGAGCTCGGCAAGCTTCACCTGCAGCGGCGTGAGCTCTTCCTTGGCCTCGGCCAGGGCGCCGGCGATCTTACCCATCTCGGTGTTCATGCCGGTACCGACTACGACGGCGCGGCCACGGCCGTACACCACGGTGGAGCCCATGTAGCACATGTTCTTGCGGTCGCCGAGCGGCACGTCGTCGGTGCCGGCGGCGAGCTCGATCACGTTGGCATGCTTCTCGACAGGCACGGACTCGCCGGTGAGTGCAGCCTCTTCGATCTTCATCGTGGCGCTCTCGAGCACGCGGCAGTCGGCCGGGACGGAGTCGCCCGCCTCGAGCATGATCACATCGCCAGGCACGAGCTCGGCACTCGGCAGGTGCACGAGCTTGCCGTCGCGCAGAACCTTGGACTGCGCCGCGCTCATCTCCTGCAATGCCTCGAGAGCTTCCTCGCTCTTGGCCTCCTGAACCACGCCCAGCACCGAGTTGACGATAACGACGAACATGATGATGGCGACGTCGGCAAAGTCCGCCTCACCCTTGACCATGCCCGTGAGTGCACTGATGACGGCGGCAACGATCAGCATGATGACCATGGGGTCGGCCATCTGCTCAAAGAAGCGCTTCCACAACGGCGTCTTCTCGGCTTCCTCGAGCTTGTTAGGGCCTGTCTTGGCGAGGCGCGACGACGCCTCGTCGTTGCTCAGGCCGAGGTCCTCATCGACACCTTGGTCGCTGAGTACCTCCGCCGCGGCGGACAGGTATTCCTTTTGCATATAGAGTCCCCTCCTGGGATTCGGGCCACTCAGCAGATTGATGCCCGATCATAATTCCCAGGAGAAGGGCAAGGGCTCATCAAGGCTGCCGTGCTGAGCGGCAGTTGATAGTGGAGCTATGGTACCCCAAAGCGGCGCGTCTAGCCAAAACATTCCAATTGGAAACACAGCTCGAGTGCAACGATGCAGACCGTGTGATGTTCAACATTGATAAAACGTTTTTTCTTCGGTGCATCATCAAACTGAAATATCGCCCAGATAGCAGCGGTTAGAACGGTTGGTAAAGTTTTTGCATATACCGTTTATTCGCAAAAAATGAACTTCTAATTCGGCATACGGTCGATTTTTGGGGTATTCGGTCGGCATTTCGTTATAATCATCTCAGTTTTATTTCTTATGGTTTATCTATCAGCGCAAGACGATGTCAGATGGAGGTCTGAATGTACAAGCGCACCAAGATTGTATGCACCATGGGTCCCGCCTGCGATAGCGACGAGACCATCCGCGAGATGATCAAGGCGGGCATGAACGTCGCCCGTTTTAACTTCTCGCACGGATCCT